>JANNYI010000247.1:0-3348 GCA_031410015.1 Betaproteobacteria bacterium
GCGCTGCGGTTGTCGCGAGCGCCATGCCGGCGAGCCACACCGCGACCATGCGTGACAACCGACGGCAGCGCATCGCGCTCAGCCGATCAGGCCGGAGGTGGGCGAACTGGGACTGGCCGCGTAGAGCTTGCGCGGCATCCGTCCGGCGAGGAAGGCCTCGCGTCCTGCCTGCACGGCGAGCTTCATGGCATGGGCCATCCGCACCGGGTCCTGCGCCAGCGCGATCGCCGTGTTCATCAGCACGCCTGCGCAGCCCAGTTCCATCGCAATCGCGGCATCGGAGGCGGTGCCGACGCCGGCATCCACCAGCACGGGGACCTTCGCCTGTTCCTGGATCAGCTTCAGGTTCCACGGATTGAGGATGCCCATGCCCGAGCCGATCAGCGAGGCGAGCGGCATCACCGCGACGCAGCCGATGGCTTCGAGTTCGCGCGCGATGATCGGGTCGTCCGATGTGTAGACCATCACCTGGAAGCCGTCGGCGACGAGAATTTCCGCCGCGCGCAGCGTTTCGCGGACATTGGGATAGAGCGTGTGCGGGTCGCCCAGCACCTCGAGCTTGGTCAACGCATGGCCGTCGAGCAGTTCGCGCGCGAGCTTCAACGTGCGCACCGCATCGTCGGCGGTGTAGCAGCCGGCGCTGTTGGGCAGGTAGGTGAATTCCGACGGTGGCAGCGCATCGAGCAGCGACGGCGCGTTGGCGTCCTGGCCGAGGTTGGTGCGCCGGATGGCCACGGTGACGATCTGCGCGCCCGACGCCACGACGGCTTCGCGCGTCTGCGCAAAGTCGCGGTACTTGCCGGTACCCACCAGGAGGCGCGACGAATAGGACTTGCCGCCGATCACGAGAGGATCGGCCGCCGGTGCCGTCAGGGCGGCGGATGGGACGGGAGCATTCATCCCACCATTTTACGCTTCGGCCAACCGCGCGCGGTCAACCGCCGCCGACCGCCGCGACGACCTCCAGCCGATCGCCTGCACGCACCGGCGTCTGCGCATACCGGCTCTTGGACACGATCTCGCCGTTGCATTCGATCGCGATGCGCTTGCCCTCGAGATTGAGGGCGCGGACCAGATCCGCCAGCGTGGCGGGCGGCGGGTCGAGCCTGGTCAGGCTGCCGTTGACGACGAGTTCCATGCCGCCGTCAGATGGGTGCGCACATGATTACGCCGATGTCGCCGAAGCCTTCCGGGATCCAGCCGCGCACGATCATCTGCGCGCGCACCGCGAAGTCGGTGGTGTAGCGGTGGTTGGGCGCCGCGCCCTGGCCGTTGTTGTACAGCCGATACACCGGCACCGTTGCCGCCGCACACGAACCATCGAGGGCCGGAATCGGGATGTTGAACACGTCGCCTTCGAACGCCCAGTCAGGATTGGTCTTCACGATGCCGCACTCGGTGGCGAAAGGCGTGTAGAAGTGCGAGCTGCGCGGCGCGAACGACGTGCTGAAGAACCGGCACACGGTGTTGCTGCCGGCGGTGCTCAGCGGATACGACTTGAACGACAGCCCGGTGCGCGCCCAGCCGACGAAGGTGCCGTTGTCGAGCTTGGTGATTTCATCGGGGATGCCGGTGATGAAATAGTGATCCCACGCAGCGTGGTAGTACTCGATCAGCGTCACGGTGGTCGACGGCGGCGGGCTCGTGGAGCCCGTGCCGCTCGCACCCACCGCTTGCGGGTTGCCCACGCCGTCGCTGTTGACCGTGATCGTGGCGGTGCGCGTGCCTGCTGCCGACGGCGCGAACGACACGCTGATCGTGCAACTGGCGCCGGCCGCGACGGCGCCGCAGGCGGACACCACGCGGAACTCGGCAGCATTGCTGCTGGTGACGCTGCCCACGCTGACGGCCGTGCCGCCGACGTTGGTGACGCTGATGTTGCTCGCTCCGCTGGTGGTGCCCACGGTCTGCGTGCCGAAGCTGATCGAGCCGGGCAGCGACAACTGGCCGGGCGTGGCCACCGTCGTGCCGGTGCCGCTGACGGCGATGGTCTGCGGGCTGCCCGTGCCGTTGCTGACCAGCGTGATCACCGCGTTGCGCGCGCCCGCGGCGGCGGGTGTGAACGTGAGGCTGAGCGCGCACGTGGCGCCGGCGTTGACCGTCGTGCAACCGGATGCCGTTACGCCGAATTCGGCCGGCACGCTGCTGGTGATGCTGGACACGCTTACAGCGGTGCCGCCCGTATTGGTGACCGTGACGTTTGCCGGGGCGCTGGTGGTGCCGAGCGTCTGCGTGGCGAACGTGACCGCGGTGTTGAAGCTCAGCTGGCCGGGAGTGCCGGCGGCGATGCCGTTGCCGCTGACCGCAATGGTCTGCGGGCTGCCCACGCCGTCGCTCGTCACCGTGATCGTGCCGGTGCGCGCGCCGGCGGCGGCGGGCTTGAAGGTGACGGCAATCGTGCAGGATGTCGTGGTCAGCACCGACGTGCAGGTGGACGTGACCGGGAATTCGGCCGCATTGCTGCTGCTGACGCTGGCCACGGTCACCAATGCACCGCCGGTATTGGTCGCCGTGAGGTTGTTGGGCGCACTCGTGCCGCCCACCGCGAGGTCGGCGCAGCTGCTGGTCGCGGGCAAGGTCAGCTTGCCTGGCGGAACGGTGCCGGTGCCGGTGCCGGACAACGGCACGGTGACGCCGGTGCCGCCGGTGCGCGAGACGATGAGGTTGCCGCTGCGCGCGCCGTTGGCGATCGGCTTGAACGCGACACTGGCCGTGCACGACCCGCCCACGGCAATGGTGGACGAGCAGGTGTTGCCGCTCAGGATGAATTCGGCCGGGTTGCTGCTGGCCAGCGTGACACCGGTGGCATCGGCGGCGCCGTTGTTGCTGATCGATACCACGGAGGAGGCGCTGGTGACGCCATAGTCGGTGGGAGGAAGCGTCAGCGATGACGGCGTTGCCACCAGGTTCGGCGGCGGGGCGGGGATCGTGGTGACGGTGAAGCCGTTACCTACGCCCGGAGCCACACAGTTGAAGCTAACCTCCATGCCGTCGGCGCCCGACGCTGCAGGGATGGCTCGAATCACCACGGAATACGGAAAGGTCTCCAATGGAAATGGGGGCAGATTTCCAAGAAGTCCCAAAGAAACCGAGCCGGTGGTCGTTCCGATCGCATAGGCCGGTGTACTGCTCACGATATTGCCTTTGACCGTAAAGGTGATCGCCACATTGGTCGGGGCAGAGGCAAAATTCCACAACAGCAATGCGCCCGGCGCGAACACAAAGGTGCTGGTCCCGGGCGGAGGAAGTGCCGCAGGATCGTTGGTGCACGTGATGGAGCTTGGCGTCCCTTGGACGGTGATGAAATAGGGCGACGCGGCCCATGCCGCCGTACCCACGGCCAGAAGC
>JANNYI010000248.1:0-19474 GCA_031410015.1 Betaproteobacteria bacterium
CGGAACCACGGCCATTGCAGGCGTGGATGATAGGCGCATACCAGTACGCCGTAGGTGAGCAACGGCGCGAACAAATCGGCGCGCATGAGGCTCCCCGGATTCCACGCCACCAGCGCCACGACCACGGCAAGGCCGGCCAGCGACAATGGAATCGCGTCGCGCCACACGCACGCCAGCGAACCTAGCGCGAACAGCAACGCCAGTTCCCGCACCACGCGATCGTTCGGCGCCAGCGGAAACCAGTCGGGCCGGACGATGAAGAGCGCCACCAGCGCCAGCAGCGCGGCCAGCCACGCGATGCGGCGCGCGAGCAATCCGACGATGCCCGCCAGCAGCAATGCGACGTAGAGCCGCAATTCGATCGGCAGCGTCCACAACGAACCGTTCACATCGTGCGGAAACGGATTGGTGGGGAACGCATCCGGCAGGCGATACACCATGTCCCATCCGAGCGCCACGCGCCACGCGTAGTCCCACGTTTGCGCGTGGGTGAGAAACGCGCCCCACGACAGCGTGCTGGAGGCGCCCGCCAGCAGGATCGTGAACAGCGTGGCCGCGATCAGCGCCGGATAGATGCGCAGCGTGCGCGCCGCGACGAAGGCGACGACATCGCGCCGCGCGAGCCAGCTCTGCGTAACGAGGAACCCGGACAGCACGAAGAAACACTTGACGCCCAGCACGCCGAAGTTCAGCTCCGGCGCCAATTTCCACAGCGGCTCGCTGGTCCAGCGCCCGGTGAGCGCGTAGCTGTGGAACAGTACGACGAAGGCTGCGGCCAGCAGCCGCAGCAACTGGACGTTGTTGGCGCGCCCCTGCGCCAGCGGGCCGAGGCGCGGGATCACGCGCGCGTCGGCGTCGCTGCCGCCAGTTCTTCGGCGGTGTTGATGTTGCGAAAGGCGTCGGCCTCGTCATCGAACGCGACTTCGACAAGCGCCAGCGATGCGTACCACGCATCGATCTTGCGGCCGCCGGCGCTCAGAAACTCGGTGAGATGGGGGAGCACATCGCGCGAGACCAGCGCAAATACCGGATGCGGCTGCGCAAACGTCTTCGCCACGGCGATCTGCGCCGACGCGCCTGCCATGCCGGCGGCAAGTCGCGCCACGAGGTCGAGCGGCAGGAACGGCGAATCGCACGGTACCGTCACGACATGCGAAGTGGCGGCCTGGGAAAGCCCGGCATGCAAACCCGCCAGCGGACCCGCAAACCCGCCGATGGTATCGGGACACACGGCGCGGCCGAACTTCGCATAGCGTTCGATGTTCTGGTTGGCGTTGATGATCACCGTGCCCACCTGCGCCGACAGTCGCGCCAGCACGTGCTCGACCATCGGTCGGCCTTCGAGCAGCACCAGCCCCTTGTCGACGCCACCCATCCGCCGGCCCATGCCGCCGGCCAGCACGATGCCGGTGACGTCGTCGCGCGTGGGCGATCCGGTGGTCATGACCGCACGAAGCGGTGCGCGCCGGTGAACAGCAGGTAGTGCTTGTTGGTGGCGCGGCCGATCATCGTGATACCCACCTGCTGCGCGATCTCGAAGCCCATCTGCGTCAGGCCCGAGCGCGACACGAGAAACGGAATGCCCATCTGCGCCGCCTTGATCACCATTTCCGACGTGAGCCGCCCCGTCGTGTAGAAGATCTTGTCCCCGCCGTCGAGGCGATCGAGCCACATCCGCCCGGCGATCGCATCCACCGCATTGTGCCTGCCTACATCCTCGACGAACATCAGGATGGGCGCCGCGCCGTCGCCATTGGTGGCCAGCGCGCAGCCGTGCACGGCGCCGGCCTGCTTGTAGATCGTCTCGTGCAGGCGCACGCGGTCGAGCAGATCGTAGAGCGTGGCCTGCGACAGCGTGGGGCCGTCGGCAATGCGCACCCGGTCGAGGTCGTCCATCAGGTCACCGAACATCGTGCCCTGGCCGCAGCCGCTGGTCTTTGTGCGCTTGGCCGTCTTGGCCGCGAGATCGGCCAGCCCGTTGCGCGTCTTGATCGCGCACGCGTTGCATTCCCAGTCGACCTGCACCGCCATGATGTCGTCGATCGAGTCGACCAGTCGCTGGTTGCGCAGGTAGCCGATGGCCAGCGCCTCGGGCGCGGCGCCCAGCGTCATCAGCGTCAGCAATTCCTGCTTGTCGACGTACAGCGTCAGCGGATGCTCGCCGGCCACCGGCACGTCGCGCATGACACCGCTTTCGTCCATCGCGGCGACCGCAAACGTCGACGGCCGTGCGGCGTCGGTGAGCAACGGACGATGGTTCGCGGGCGTGCCAGCGGCGGGCTTGCCGACGCCGACTGACTTTGCGCGTGAAGCGGCCGTTCCTGCCGCCGGGCGCCGCTCAGCCACCGATGTAGCTCATTTCGACCTTCGGCGCCTGCGCCGTGGCGGCGGTGCGGATCTCGGAATACCGATCCTCGCGCTGGCGCCAGATGGCCGCGGTCGCGCGGCCCAGCGCCGCATCGTCGAAGCCCTCGCGGATCAATGCGCGCAGGTCGAACCCGTCATTGCCGAAGAGGCACGTGTAGAGCTTGCCCTCGGTGGACAGCCGCGCCCGCGTGCAGTCGCGGCAGAAGGCCTGCGTGACCGACGCGATCACGCCGATCTCGCCGGTGCCGTCGCGATACGTCCAGCGCTGGGCCACTTCGCCCGTGTAGTTCGCGTCGGCGGCGCGCAGCGGCATCGTGGCGTCGACCAGCGCGACGATCTCGCGCGCCGACACCACGTCGTCCATGCGCCAGCCGTTGGTGGCGCCGACATCCATGAATTCGATGTAGCGCAGGATGTGGCCCGTGCCCTTGAAGTGACGCGCCATCGGCACGATCGAACCCTCGTTCATGCCGCGCTTGACCACCATGTTGACCTTCACCGGGGGAAAGCCGGCGGCAACAGCGGCATCGATGCCCTCAAGCACCTTGCTGACAGGAAAGTCGACGTCGTTCATCGCCTTGAACGTGGCATCGTCCAGCGCGTCGAGGCTGACGGTCACGCGCGACAGGCCGGCATCGCGCAAGGCCTGCGCTTTCCTGGCGAGCAGCGCGCCGTTGGTCGTGAGCGTGATGTCGAGATCGCCCAGGCCGCGCAGCATCGCCACCAGGCGCTCCAGGTTACGGCGCAGCAGCGGTTCGCCGCCGGTAAGGCGGATCTTGCGCACGCCCAGATCGACGAAGCTGCGCGCCACGCGCGTGATCTCCTCGAAGGTCAGGAGGTCGGCGTGCGGCAGGTAGGGATAGTCGGGGCCGAACACATCCTTGGGCATGCAGTAGACGCAGCGGAAGTTGCAGCGGTCGGTCACCGAGATGCGCAGGTCGTGCAGCCCGCGGCCGCGCCGGTCGACGAGCGGGCCGGGCGCCGGCGGCGCGGCGGCCGCGCGACGGACGAACTCGTCCATCGCGGTGGCGCGATTGGCGGAACGAAGGTCGGCGACGGGAATGACGGTGGCCATGGTGTCGATGCATTTGCGAAGGGAAATGGTAGCAGACCGACCGCTTTGTCGACGCCGGGACGCGCGGGTCGCTGGTGTATCATCGCGCCGCACCGCCACGACCCTTCCCACACGATAGACGAGCGTATGTCACCGTCCGCAATCCACTACGCCGTCGACGTCCTGATGGAGCGCGTACCGCTCGTCAACCGCTGGGTCGACGACCGCTGGCAGCCGCGGGCGGTGCTGCCGGTAGCCGAAGTGCTGCGCACGCCGGGCCCGCCCGAGCGGATTGCCGACGGTCCGGCGGGCACGACGTGGCGCTTTCCCGACTGCGCGATCGAGCTTCATCCCTCCGAGGCGGAGGGTTATTTCCTCAACCTCACCTCCGACGTTCCGGTGGTGTTCGTCATGTGGCGGATGAGCGAGGACGGCACCGAGCCGCGCGCCCGCCCCGAGATCGTCACCGTCAGTTACAACCAGGCGGGCCGCTCGATGGACGGGGGCGAGCGCGTCGATCCGGTGCCGATGCCCGAGGCGATCCGCGCCTGGATGGCGCCATTCGTGGCCGCACACTACAAGCCGGAACCCAAGCGCAAGAACAAGCGTAACGATCCGTTCAAGGATGGCGCATTCGTTCGCGATCGCGATCGCAACCGCATGCCCGGCGGCGGATCCTGACGCGGATGGCTGATTCGACCTCGACGCCGGAAGGTTTCTCGCTCAAGCGGTGGTCGCGCCGCAAGCTCGAAGCGGCGCAGAACGCGCCGGTTGCGCCCGTTCCTTCGGTCGGCGCCGCACCTGCCGCCGCGCCGGTTGCGGCGCCGGCCGCCGCGGTCGCCACGGCGCCGGGCGCCGCCACCCCCGCCGCAGCCCCGGTGTTGCCGCCCGTGGAATCGCTGACGCACGACTCCGATTTTTCCGCCTTCATGCAGCCCAGGGTCGACGAGCTGGTGAAACGCGCGGCACTGAAAAAACTGTTCACGGACCCGCACTTCAACGTGAAGGATGGCCTCGACATCTATGTCGGCGATTACACGCAGGCGGATCCGATGCCCGACGGCATGCTGGAGAAGTTGGGCAAAGTCTATGCGGCCGTGACCCATCCCGAGGACGCTGCCGCGCAACTGGCGCCGCCTGCGGACCTGCCCGCGACCGCACCTGCGCCCGCTGGGCCTGCGCCCGCGGACACCTCCGCGGCCGAACACGCGGGTGTCGACGCCGCCGATGCCGAGCCGGCGCTCCCGCCCACGCCGGATGCCACCATCAGCGCCCCGGCAGCGCTGCAGGAACCCACATACGGGACCATCCCGGTGGCGCCACCGTCCGGAAAGCCCCTGTGAGCATTGCCTCAAAATCGCTGTTTCTCTGCAACTGCAACAAGACGATGCCGCTCGATGGGGCGGCGCTCGGCGCGGCGCTCGACTTGCCGACGCCGCCCGTGATCCACACCATGTTGTGCCAGCGCGAGCTGGCGACGTTCGCCGCCGGCGCCACGGGCGACGTGCTGGCCGCGTGCACGCAGGAACAGCGCCTCCTGGGCGACGTGGCCGAGGAGGGTGGCGGCGCGCAGACCATCCGCTTCGTCAACATCCGCGAGACCGGCGGCTGGTCCAGCGAAGCGCACGGCGCAACCCCCAAGATCGCGGCGCTGCTGGCGCTTGCGGCGATGCCAGACCCCGCGCCGGTGCCGGTCGTTGCCTACGAATCGGCCGGCCAGTTGCTGGTCATCGGCCCCATGGCGCGCGCGCTGCGTTTCGCCGACATCCTGCGGGAGCGGCTCGGTGTCACGGTTCTGGCCACCGGTGGCAGCGCGGATGCCACGTTGCCCTACCAGCGCGACTACCCGGTCTTTTCGGGCACGCTGCGGGGGCTCACCGGCTGGCTCGGCGCCTTCGACGCGTCCTGGTCGCAGGACAATCCGATCGACCTCGACCTGTGCACCCGCTGCAATGCGTGCGTTCGCGCGTGTCCCGAAGATGCGATCGATGCTTCGTTCCAGGTCGACCTCGACCGGTGCAAGAGCCATCGGGCTTGCGTGGCGGCGTGCGGCGACGTGAAGGCCATCGACTTCACCCGCGCCGATCGCGCGCGCAAGGATCGCTTCGATCTGGTGCTGGACCTGCGCGGCATCAAGGCCTTCTCCCAGCACCAGCTGCCGCAAGGCTACTTCGCGCCCGCCGCCGAACCGGTGGCGGAGATGGCGGCGGTGATGGAGCTGGCAACTCTCACCGGCGAGTTCGAGAAGCCGAAGTTCTTTCAATACAAGGCCTCGATCTGCGCGCATTCGCGTTCGAAGAAGACCGGCTGCACGCAATGCATGGATGTCTGCTCGGCGTCCGCCATCGCGCCGGCCGGCGACCACATTGTCGTCGAGCCGCACCTGTGCGTCGGCTGCGGTGCCTGCACCACCGTGTGTCCGTCCGGCGCACTGACCTATGCCTATCCCACGGTGCCGGAATTGGGCGAGCGCATCCGCACGTTGCTCTCCACCTATGCCCGCGCCGGTGGCCGCGATGCCTGCCTGCTGTTGCACGCGGAGGACTCGCGCGCGGCCATCGCCGCCAACGCGCGGCAGGGCCCCGGGCTGCCGGCGCGCGTGATTCCGCTGGAAATCCAGCATGTCGCATCCACCGGGCTCGACGTCTGGCTGGCGGCACTGGCGTGGGGCGCGGTCGAAGTCGTCGTGCTCACCACCGGGCGCGAAGCGCCGCAGTATCACGAGGCGCTGGCGTTCCAGATGCGGGTGGCCGATGCGATTGCCAATGCGCTGGGGTACCAGGGCACGCACTTCCGGCTGCTCGAACCCGCCGCGCTCGATACCGCGTGGACCGCCGGCGCGCCGCTCGGTCCGCGTGTCGCCGCCCGGTTTGCGCCGACGCCCGACAAGCGGACCACCGCGATGCTGGCGATCGAGCATCTGGCCGCGCATGCGCCGGTTCCGCAAACCGTGATCGCGCTGCCGGCCGGTGCGCCGTTCGGCACCATCGCGATCAATGTCGATACCTGCACGATGTGCCTTGCGTGCGTAGGCGCGTGTCCGGAGGCGGCCATCCTCGACAACGTCGAGGCGCCGCAGGTGCGCTTCATCGAGACCAAGTGCGTGCAATGCGGCATCTGCGCGTCCACGTGCCCCGAGCACGCGATCACGCTGACGCCGCGCCTTGCGCTTACGCCTGAAGCCAAGGCGCCGCGGCTTCTGAACGAGGCCTCGCTCTACGCCTGCATCAAGTGCGGCAAGCCGGTGGGAACCCAGAAGATGATCGAAGCCATGCTGGGCAAACTCGCCGGACACTCGATGTTCGCGGGCCCCGGTGCGCTCGATCGCCTGAAGATGTGCGCGGACTGCCGCGTGATCGACCTCGTGCAGAACGAGGGCAGCATCGACATCCGTGATGTGTAGCCGGCCATGACCACGACACATCCCGCTCGCCTGGCCGATCGCACCCGAGGACGAGGCGCGCGCCGGTCTCTATGCGCTGCTGTCGCGGCTCTTCATCGCGCCGCCGACGGTGGCGCTGCTCGAGGCCATCGGCACGGCCGAATTGTGGGACGAGGCGGATGGCAATCCGCTGGCCGCGGCATGGAACCGGCTGGTGCTGGCCAGTGGCGCGATGGATGTCGACGCCGCCGCCCAGGAGTACACCGATCTCTTTGTCGGCGTGGGCAAGTCCGCCGTCAATCCCCATGGGTCCCATTGGATTGCCGGATTCATGATGGAAAAGCCGCTGGCGGAATTGCGGACGACACTCGCCGAACTGGGCCTCGCCCGCGATCCCGGTGTGACCATGCTGGAAGACCACCTTGCCGCGATATTCGAAACGATGCGCATTCTCATTGCCGGACGCGGGGATCGACGTCCGGTCCCGGCCAAGGAGCAGCAGCGCTTCTTCAGCACTCATATCGCGCCATGGGTATTTATTTGCTGCGGCGCAATAGAACAGTGTCCGGTTGCAAATTACTACCGCCGCGTTGCAGAATTCGTCAGCCTGTTTTTGGCGGTCGAACGTGACTCGCTCGCCATGGACTGATTGCCGGCATCAGTGCGGCACCAGGATCACACAATGTCACGCCGTATTTTTTCGGAGGTTCGCATGAGCACCTCGCCGCAACGCAGCCTGCCTGCGTCTGTTACGTCACCCGTCGCAGCCTCCACCGATCTCAAACGCCGCCGGTTCCTGCTTGCATTGGGCGCGGGTGGCGCAGGCGCGGCTGCAGTCGCCGCCCAGACGTTGACCGCACCCGTCGTTGCGACGGCCACTGCGGAAGCGGCCGTCGACGGACAGGGCTACCGCGAAACCGAACACGTGCGCGATTACTACGCGACCACCCGGATCTGACGGAGAACGCCATGCTGCTCACGCGCAAGATTGACACTGCCCGCACCGCCGGCCCCCGCCTGAAGCGGGCCGGTGCCCGCCTGTCGACGATGGACCGCCGCACCTTCCTCAAGCGCTCGGGCCTCGCGGCCGGCGCCGGCGCCTTCGCCAGCCAGTTGCCCTACGGCGTGATCGGTCCCGCCGCCGCGGCGAAGGACGGCGAGGCCACCAAGGTCACCAAGGCCCGCACGATCTGTACGCACTGCTCGGTGGGTTGCGCCGTCGATGCGACGGTGGAGAACGGCGTGTGGACGCGGCAGGAGCCGGTCTTCGAGTCCCCGATCAATCTCGGCGCGCATTGCGCGAAGGGCGCGTCGATCCGCGAGCACGGCCACGGCGAACATCGCCTGAAGACGCCGATGAAGCTCGTCAACGGCAAGTGGCAGCGGCTCTCGTGGGAGCAGGCGCTCAACGAAGTGGGCGACAAGCTGCTGGCGCTGCGCAAGGACGCTGGCCCCGATGCCGTGTTCTGGGTGGGCAGTTCCAAGCACAACAACGAACAGGCCTACCTGATGCGCAAGTTCGTGTCCTTCTGGGGCACCAACAACACGGATCACCAGGCACGCATTTGTCATTCGACGACGGTAGCGGGTGTGGCCAACACCTGGGGCTACGGCGCGATGACCAATTCGTACAACGACATGCAGAACACCAAGTGCGCGATGTACATCGGCAGCAACGCGGCCGAGGCGCACCCGGTGTCGATGCTGCACATGCTGCATGCCAAGGAAACCGGCGCGAAGATGATCGTGGTCGACCCGCGGTTCACGCGCACGGCGGCCAAGGCGGACGAGTTCGTGCGCATCCGTTCGGGCACGGACATCCCGTTCCTGTTCGGCATGCTGTATCACATCTTCAAGAACGGCTGGGAAGACAAGCAGTATCTCAACGATCGCGTCTTCGGCATGGAAAAGGTGAAGGAGGAGATCCTCACCAAATGGACACCGGCCAAGGTCGAGGAAGCGTGCGGCGTGCCCGAGGCGCAGGTGCTGAAGGTTGCCGAGATGATGGCCAAGAACAAGCCGTCGACCATCGTCTGGTGCATGGGGCAGACGCAGCACACGATCGGCAATGCGATCGTCCGTGCGTCGTGCATCCTGCAGTTGGCGCTGGGCAACATCGGCGTTTCGGGCGGCGGCGCCAACATCTTCCGCGGCCACGACAACGTGCAGGGCGCCACCGACGTCGGCCCCAATCCCGATTCGCTGCCCGGCTATTACGGGCTCGCCACCGGCTCCTGGAAGTACTGGGCCGGCGTGTGGGGGGTGGATTACGAGTGGATCAAGAAGCAGTACGCCGACGGGATGATGGAAAAACCCGGCATGACGGTCTCGCGCTGGATCGACGGCGTGATGTATCCCAACGATGTGATCGACCAGGGCCCGAATCTCAAGGCCATGGTGTACTGGGGCCATGCGCCCAACAGCCAGTCGCGCGGCACCGACATGCTCGAGGCGATGAAGAAGCTCGAGCTGATGGTGGTGATCGATCCCTATCCGTCGGCCACGGCCGCGATGTGCGCGATGGTGCGCAAGGATGGCGTCTACCTGCTGCCCGCGGCCACGCAGTTCGAAACGACTGGTTCCGTCACCGCGTCCAACCGCTCGATCCAGTGGCGCGAAAAAGTCATCGAGCCGCTGTTCGAGTCGAAGCCCGACCACACGCTGATGGTGGCCTTCGCGAAGAAGTTCGGCTTCGACAAGGAACTCACCAAGAACTACCAGATGGTGAAGGACAAGGACGGCTGGGATGAACCCACGCCCGAGTCCATCCTGAAGGAAATCAACCGCGGCACGTGGACGATCGGCTATTCCGGCCAGTCGCCGGAGCGCCTGAAGCTGCACATGAAGAACATGTCCACGTTCGACGTGCGCACGCTGCGCGCGCGTGGCGGGCCATGCGACGGGGACTATTTCGGGCTGCCGTGGCCATGCTACGGTACGCCGGAACTGAAGCACCCCGGCTCCCCCAACCTGTACGACACGTCGAAGACGATGATGGATGGTGGCGGCTGCTTCCGCGCCAACTTCGGGGTCGAGCGCGACGGCGTGTCGCTGCTTGCCGCCGATGGCTCGGCGCCGAAGGGCTCGGACCTCACCACCGGCTATCCGGAATTCGACCACGTGCTGCTGAAGAAGCTGGGCTGGTGGGATGAACTGACGGAGGCGGAAAAGAAGGCGGCTGAAGGCAAGAACTGGAAGACCGACATGTCCGGCGGCATCATCCGCGTCGCGATGCAGGTCCACGGTTGCCATCCGTTCGGCAACGCCAAGGCGCGTGCGATCGTCTGGAATTTCCCCGACGCCATTCCGCAGCACCGCGAGCCACTCTACTCGCCGCGTCCCGACATGGTGGCCAAGTACCCTGCCCACGACGACAAGAAGGCCTTCTGGCGGCTGCCGACGCAGTACAAGAGCATCCAGGAGAAGAACGTCGCGGATAAGGTCGCGGAGAAGTTCCCGCTGATCCTGACCAGTGGCCGGCTGGTCGAATACGAGGGTGGCGGCGACGAGACACGCTCCAACCCGTGGTTGGCCGAACTGCAGCAGGAAAACTTCATCGAGATCAACCCGAAGGATGCCAACGATCGCCGCATCATCGATGGCGAGTACGTGTGGGTGCAGTCGCCCACGGGCGCCAAGATCTCCGTCAAGGCGATGGTCACCGATCGGGTTGGCTCCGGCACCACCTTCATCCCGTTCCACTTCGCGGGCTGGTGGCAGGGCAAGGACATGCTCGAGTACTACCCCGATGGCGCGGCGCCCATCGTGCGCGGCGAGGCGGTCAACACCGCCACCACCTACGGCTACGACTCCGTGACGATGTTGCAGGAAACCAAGACGACGCTTTGCCAGGTCGCCAAGAAAGCCTGAGGGGGATGACACCATGGCACGAATGAAATTTCTCTGTGATGCCGAGCGCTGCATCGAGTGCAACGGCTGCGTGACTGCGTGCAAGCAGGAACACGACATCCCCTGGGGCGTCAACCGCCGCCGTGTCGTCACCATCAATGACGGCGTTCCCGGCGAGAAGTCGATCTCGGTGGCCTGCATGCACTGTTCGGACGCGCCGTGCATGGCAGTGTGTCCGGTGGATTGCTTCTACCGGTCCGAAGAGGGTGTCGTGCTGCACGACAAGGACCTGTGCATCGGCTGCGGCTACTGCTTCTACGCGTGTCCGTTCGGCGCGCCGCAGTTTCCGCAGGCAGGCGCCTTCGGTGTGCGCGGCAAGATGGACAAGTGCACGTTCTGCGCGGGCGGTCCCGAGAAGGACAACTCGGAAGCCGAGTTCAAGAAGTATGGCCGTAACCGGTTGGCCGAGGGCAAGCTGCCCGCCTGTGCCGAGATGTGTTCGACGAAGGCATTGCTGGGCGGCGACGGCGACACGATTGCGGAAATCTATCGGCAACGCGTCACGGTTCGCGGCAAGGGCAGCGATGTCTGGGGCTGGGGCACCGCCTACGGTCGTCCCGATGCACCCAAGCCCACCGCCACGCCGGGAGCGAAATCGTGATGGCCCGCCTGATGAAGATTGCCACGCTGGCATTTGGCGCGATGGCTGCGCTGATGCTGGCAGGTTGCGGCGAGCGGCCGCAGGTGATGGAGTTCAAGCAGGGCAAGTACCAGGGCAAGCCGGACGAACCGCCGTACGCGGCCGCGCCGTTCAACGGCAACAAGGAAGTGTGGGAGCGCGACATCCGCGCGCGCACACAGAACCAGAACGAGTACCGGCGGACCGGGGGCTGAGCATGAGCCCCGTGAAGCCTGTTTCGCCCGGCGTGGCGATGCGTTGGTTTGCCGGCGTCGTCGGTATCTTCGCGGCGTGTGCGGTGCTGGCCCAATCGCCGGCGGTGTCGCCCAAGGAAGCGCAGGAGGCGGCAACGCAGGTGCAGCAGCAACGCGCCCAGCCCGGCAACAACGCTCCGGTGTGGAAGGAAATCCGCTCCGGGGAGCCGCAGATCACGAGCCTGCCGGGGCGCGAGACCAACGTCCTGATCCAGCCGATGGGGCAGACGTGGCGCGCGGCGCGCAACCCCGTCACCACGGCTGGCGGTGCGCTGATTGCACTCGTGCTGCTCGGGCTGGCTGGCTATTTCACCTGGCGCGGCCCCATCGACGTGCATGGCAAGCTGGCGGGACGCAAGATCGAGCGCTTCACGCTGGTCAAGCGGGCGTCGCACTGGACGATGGCGTTCAGCTTCGTCGCCCTCGGCATCTCCGGCCTGATCCTCACCTTCGGCAAGAACATCCTGATGCCGCTGATCGGGTCCACGCTGTTCTCGTGGCTTGCGATGCTGTCCAAATCCGTGCACAACTTCACCGGCCCGATCTTCTCGATCGCGCTCGTGGTCTTCATTCTGCTGTTCGTCCGCGACAACATTCCGCGCGCCTATGACTGGAAGTGGATCGCCAAGTTCGGCGGCATGCTCGACCGCAGCGGGCAGACGCACGTGGCAACGGGCAAGTTCAACGCCGGGGAGAAGGCGCTGTTCTGGATCCTCGTGGTCGGGCTGTGCATCGTGTTGACCATTTCCGGCTACATTCTTCTCTTTCCCAATTTCAACCAGGTGCGTTCGACGATGCAGCTTGCGAACATCGTCCATCTGGTGGCGTCGCTGCTCGCGATCGCGATGGCCTGCTTCCACATCTATCTCGGCACGATCGGGATGAAGGGCGCGCTGGACGCGATGCGCACCGGCTATGTCGACGAGACATGGGCCAAGGAGCATCACGAATACTGGTACAACGATGTGAAGTCCGGGAAGGCAGCAGCAGGCGAGGGGGCGGCTCCGGCGATGGCACAGCGCGCGGTCTGAGCGCATCGCGGCGGCAGCCGGCATTTCAAGAAAAACAGCAGGAGGAGAGTAGGGATGAACACGATCAGGGCAGTCATCGGGGCCACGCTGGTGGTGGCTACGTTCGGTCTGGCAGTGGCCAAGTTGCCGCCGCCGCCGCCGATGACGGACGCACAGAAAGCGGCCGCGGAAGAGGCGAAAGCCAAGACGGCCGCCAGCGCGGAGCTCGCAAAACAGCAGCAGGCCAAGGCTGAGGATCGCGTCGCCTCGCAGTATTTCGCGAACATGAAGGCCATGGGCAAGACCGTGCCGCCACCACAAATGGCAGCAGCGCCACCTGCACCACCCGCTGCGGCGGCCAAGCCCGCGCCGGCGGCAGCGCCCAAGAAGTAACGCGACGTACAGCACCAAGGAGTTCGAACGGAGGCGGGAATCGCCTCCGTTTTTTTTGTGTGTGGGAATGCGAAGGTGACAGGCGGGGTTGCAGGCGAGGCTTCAGCCTCGCGAGTTCGGCGCGTGCATTGCACCCGCGAGGCTGAAGCCTCGCCTACAGGGCTTACAAGCGTGGCGAGCGGGCCGTTTTGCCCGGAATTCCCAACCACGATATAATCTAAGGCTTGCCGGAGAGCTGGCCGAGTGGTCGAAGGCACTTGACTCGAAATCAAGCAGCTCCGCAAGGGGCTCGGGGGTTCGAATCCCTCGCTCTCCGCCAATACAAAAACGCCAAGCGCAGGTCCCGCTTGGCGTTTTTGTTTTCGCGCCGCCCATTCGTCGCGCGCCGCCTGTTCGCTACGCAGGCCGTGGGTGCCGACCGATGACTGATGTCGCATGCTGGCACTTGCTCGCGGTACGATTCGGGTCATGTCCAATGATCGACTTGTTCGCAACGCGCCATGAGCCGTCTCCTTTCCGTCATCGGCATGGTGCTCACGCTGTCGTGGCTGGCGGTGATCGTGTGGATCTTCCGGGGGCGGCTCGGCGAAATCGGGCAGCTTCAGCCCAACGAAGTAGGCGACTTCCTTGCCGGTTCGCTGGGCCCGTTGGGCATCCTGTGGCTGATCCTGGGCTTCTTCCAGCAAGGGCTTGAACTGCGCGAGAACACCCGCGCGCTCGACCTGCAGGCCACCGAGCTTCGCAATTCCACGCAGGAACAGCGCGAACTGCTGCGGGCCACGCGGGCGCAGGTGGAGGCGGATCACGCCATGGTTGCATTGGCGCGCGAGCAGCATGCGCAGAGCCTGCTGCCGCGCTTCGCGTTCCTCGACATCGCCACCGTCGCCAGTGCAGCCGGCACCGAGCTGAGGTTCGAGTTGCGGAACCTGGGCGCGAACGCCAGCGAGATTCGCTTCGACGCGAAGAGCCTGTTGGCGCAGCCGGGATCGTCGCGCCTGCCAGTCGCCATGGCCGGCCTGCCGTATGCCTGCACCCTCATGTTTGCGCCGGGTCACCCGGCGGCAGGCGAGCATCTCGACGTTGCCTACCGCGATCTCGCCGGACACCACGGCAGCATCCGCCACGCACTGGCGTTCGACGGCGCGGGCAAACTTGTCGATATCGTCACCACGGGAGCATGAAACGATGGAGCGCCGCACGATGATGAAAGTGACCGCTGCGGGGCTCGCCACGCTGGCGCAGGCGGGGAGCACCACCGCGCAACAGCCGGCCGCAACCGCGCCCGCACCTGCTTTCGAGCTCGACGAAGTCACGGTGCTGCAGTTGCAGGCATCGATGCGCAGTGGCACCCGCTCGGCCGTCTCGATCGCGCAACTCTATCTCGCGCGCTGCGACGCGATCGACCAGTCCGGCCCGACGATCAATGCGATCATCGAGCGCAATCCCGATGCGCTGGCCATTGCCGAAGCGCTCGACCGCGAGCGCAAGGAGAAGGGCGAGCGCGGACCGCTGCACGGCATCCCCGTGCTGCTGAAGGACAACATCGACACTGCGGACCGCATGCGCACCAGCGCCGGCTCGCTGGCATTGGGCGAATCGATTGCGCCGCGCGATTCGCATGTCGCGGAGAAACTGCGCGCGGCCGGCTGCGTGATCCTCGGCAAGACCAACCTGTCGGAGTGGGCCAATTTCCGCAGCTCGCGCTCCTCCAGCGGCTGGAGCGGGCGGGGCGGCCAGACGCGCAATCCCTATGCGCTCGACCGCAACACCAGCGGCTCCAGTTCAGGCTCGGGCGCGGCAATGGCAGCCAATCTCTGCGCGATCGCGGTGGGTACCGAAACCGACGGCTCGATCGTCAGCCCGTCGTCGGTCTGCGGCCTCGTGGGCTTCAAGCCGACGGTGGGACTGGTCAGTCGCGCAGGCATCATCCCCATCGCCGCCAGCCAGGACACCGCGGGCCCGATGACGCGCAGCGTGGCCGACGCGGCGGCGCTGCTGACGGCGCTGGCGGGTCCCGACCCGCGCGACCCGGCAACGGCGGCCAGCCGGGGCCACGTACACGCCGATTACACGAAATTTCTCGACCCCGCGGGCCTCAAAGGCGCGCGCATCGGAATCGCGCGCGATTTCTTCGGCGGCAACGATCGCGTTGATCGCGTGATCGAGGACGCCATCGCCGCGATGAAGGGCGCGGGTGCCGTGGTGATCGACCCGGTGCGCATGCCGCACCTGTCCAAGCTCGGCGACTCCGAACTCGAGGTGCTGTACTTCGAATTCAAGGCCGGGCTCGATGCCTATCTCAAGGATGCCGGCAAGGGTGCGGCGGTGCGGTCGTTGCCTGAACTGATTGCCTGGAACAGCAGCAACGCCGCGCGCGAAATGCCGTACTTCGCGCAGGAGCACCTCATCGCGACGCAGAAGAAGGGACCGCTGACGGATCCGGCCTATCGGCGCGCGGTGGCGAACTGCCGCAAGTATTCGCGCGCGCTGGGGATCGACGCCGTGCTCATGGCGCATCGGCTCGACGCGATCGTCGCGCCGACGGGAGGACCGGCGTGGCTCACCGACTACGTCAACGGCGATCATTCCGGGGCCAGCTGTTCGCAGCCTGCCGCCGTGTCCGGCTATCCGCACATCACGGTGCCGGCAGGATTTGTCTGGGGCCTGCCGGTGGGGGTCTCGTTCTTCGCATCGGCGTGGAGCGAACCGAAACTGCTGCAGCTCGCTTACGCCTATGAGCAGGCCACGAAGATGCGGCGGCCGCCGCAATTCCTGGCGACCGCGCGCGTGACCTGAATCAGGCGGCGGCGGTCTCGCCGCGGACGCGGGACGCGTGTCGCGTCGCGCCCATGCGGCACGCCAGCACGAACGCATTGCGCATCGCGCCGACGTTGGCGATGCCGCGTCCGGCGATGTCGTAGGCCGTGCCGTGCGCGGCAGTGGTGATCGGAATCGGCAGGCCGCCCGGCACCGTGACGCCCTTGTCGAAGCCCATCAGTTTCATCGCGATCTGGCCCTGGTCGTGGAACATCGTCAGCACGCCGTCGTAGCCGTTGTCCTTGCGGATCGCGCGCACGAAGGCGGTATCGGCGGGGAAGGGGCCGTCGGCGGGAAAGCCGCGCGCGCGCGCCAGCTCGACGCCGGGCTCGATGATGTCGATCTCCTCGCGGCCGAAGGCGCCGTTGTCGCCGTTGTGCGGATTGAAGCCGCACACGGCGATGCGCGGCGTGGCGATGCCCGACAGGCGCAGGCCTTCGGTCAGCAAGGCGATGTTGTCGGCAATGCCCTCCTTCGTCAGAAGGTCGCTCACCGACTTCAATGGCACGTGCGACGTCACCCGCGAGGTCCACAGCGATTCGAGCACGTTGAACTCGACGCACGGGCCGTGGAAGTCGAGCAGCTCGCAGAAATAATGCAGCTCGTCGGCGTGCTGCATGCCGCCGGCGCGCAACGCCGCCTTGTTGAGCGGCGCGAAGCAGAACGCATCGGCCTGCCCACGCTGGCAAAGGTCCACGCCCAGCGCCAGCGCATCGAGCATGTAGGCGCCATTGCGCGCCGCCACTTCCGCGTGCGCGAAGCCCGTCGCCGCGGCGTGCTTCCACGCTGCGAGGCGCGGCACGCCGGACGTGCGCGGCGTGTCCGCCGCGGCGACGGCGAACGCGACACCGGCCGCGCGCATGCCGTCGTCCAGCACTTCGCGACTGGTGATCAGCAGGATGTCGGCCTCGCGCGCGGCGCGACCGTCGGCCAGCAGCTTGGCGACGAGCTCGGGCCCGATGCCGGCCGGGTCGCCGGTGAACAGCGCAACGGTGGGGATCACGGATCGATCTTCACGTTGGCATCCTTGATCAGTTTGCCGAAGCGATCGTAGTCGGCGCGCACCATCGCTCCGAACTGCTCCTGCGTCAGCGTGCCGGGCTCGCCGCCCAGGCCGAGGAGGCGCTTCTGCACGTCCGGCAGCTGCAGCGCCTTCATCGTCTCGGCGTACAGGCGATCGACAACGGCCTTGGGCGTGCCGGCGGTGACGAAGAGTCCATACCATGTCGTCATCTCGACCCCGGGCAGGCCGGCTTCGGCCATCGTCGGCACGTCGGGCAACTCGGGCGAACGCTTGGCGCTCATCACGGCCAGCGGCTTCACCTTGCCGCTCTTGATGAAGGCCATCGCGGAGGACGTCGTGTCGAAGTCGAGCTGGATCTGGCCACCGACGAGATCGGCCAGCGCCTGCGACGAACCCTTGTAGGGGACATGCACGGCCTTGGTGCCCGCGGCAAGATTGAACGCCTCGCCCGCGAGGTGCTGCGTGCTGCCCATCCCGGAGGAGCCATAGGCATACGCCTCGGGCTTGGCCTTGATCAGCGCGATCAGGTCGCGCACGTTGCCGGCGGGCACGCCGGGCGACACGATCAGCACGTTGGGTACAACCACGATCAGGGCGACGGGGATCAGGTCCTTGTTGGTGTCGAAGCCGAGCTTGATCAGGTGCGGCGCGATCGCTTGCCCGGTGTTGGTGGCGAGCAGCAGCGTCGTGCCATCGGGCGTTGCGCGCGCGGTGAGGTCGGCGGCGATCGTGTTGGAGGCACCGGGCTTGTTCTCGACGACGAAGGGCTGGCCCAGTGCCGTCTGGTACTTCTCCGCCAGCATGCGCGCGATGATGTCGGTGCCGCCGCCGGCGCCGGCGCCGACCATGATTCGCACCGGCTTCGACGGCCAGGACTGCGCCGAGACCGCGGTGGCGCATGCGAACAGCGCTGAAGCGGCGATCCATTTCCATTGTTTCGACAGCATTGCAATTCCTCCTGACAGGGTGTTGGAGCGATAGCGCACGGGTCAACGACCCGCGGCATCGGTGGCAAAAAGCGCGGCCACGCGGGGCCACGTGTTCTCGAGATGGGCGCGCAGCGAACGCGACAGAGCATCCGCGTCGCGCGCCTTCAGGGCGTCGATGAATGTCTCGTGCTCGGCCATCGCCGCCGCCCAGTTGTCCGGTGCCTCGTTGCCGACGTAGCGCAGCCGGCGCATCCGGGTGCGCAGGTTGCCGTGCAGCATGGCCAGCGTCGGATTGCCCGCCGCGTGCACGATCGCGTTATGGATGTCCTGATTGAGGCGGAAGTACTCGAGACGCTCGCGGCGCGCGAAATGTCCGCGCATGCGTTCGTGCAATGCGACGATCGCGGCAATGTCCTCGTCGCTGGCGTTGCACGCGGCGCGCCCGGCCTGCTCTTCGAGCAGCGCGATCAACGCCAGCATGTCCTGCGCATCCTTGGCGGTGACCGCCTTCACGACCGCGCCGCGGCCGGGCAGCAGTTCCACCAGTCCCTCGGCCGCCAGGACCTTCAACGCCTCCCGCAGTGGCGTGCGCGACACGCCGAGCTGGCCCGCCAGTTCCAGCTCGGCGATGCCGGACCCGGCAGGCAGGCGGCCCTCGACGATCATGTCGCGGACGCGGTTGGTGACTTCGTCGTGCAGCGACGACCGCGCAATCGGATGGACCGACGTTGCGTTGGCGGAGGGTGCCGGCGTGCCGGCAGGCAGAAGGGTATCCAAGGGCTCGAAACTGCAATGCAGGCGGGCGAAGTCGGCCGAGGGCTTCGACCATCAGAGTCATCATAACGGCACTGTAATGCGTAATTATGAATAATGCAAACTTGAGGTGCGCGAAAGGGTGGCGGCCTGCCGGGTTGCCGTCGACTGCCGGGATGCCATTCCGCCGGGCGCGGCGCTTTGCAACGCGTCGATGCAGGTGCCTCGTCGTCAGGGCGCGGTGCGCGCGTAGTAGCCGATGCCCTCCAGCGCCCACGCCGGAAACGTCGCCTGCACATAGGCCTTCTCCGCGGCGGAGATTGTGTAGAAATGGTAGGTGCCCGTGTTGAAGCGAAACACGGGCGACGTGGCCGCCGCGGCGTTCGGATAGGTATGGAACGCGATGCCTTCGAGCTTCCAACCCGGAAACGTCCCGATCACGTAATCCCGTTCGGCCGCCGAGATCGTGTAGAAATGCGTGGACCCGGTGTTGAACCGGTAGACCGGCGCGGTGCCCGGCGCGGCGGCCGGGAACGCGTAATACGCGATCCCTTCGTACTTCCAGGATGGGAACGTCGCCAGCACATAGGCCTTCTCGGCTTCCGAGATCGTGTAGAAGTGGTACGTGCCGGTGTTGAAGCGATGCAGTGGCGAGGACTGCGCTGCCGGCGTGGCGTTGATCACCTGCGACAAGGCACCGCTGCCGGCGGGGCCATTCGCGCCGTCGCCGGAGTAGGCGGCGGTGATGCTGTGCGTGCCGGGCGCGAGGCTGCCGGTGGCACACGCGGCGCTGCGCGCATTGCCTGCGCCCGTCAGCGCAATCGCGGCGCAGCCTGCAATCGTGTTGCCGCTCGCGGCAAAACCGACGGTGCCCGTCGGGTTGGCGCCGGTGACCGTTGCCGTGAAGGTGACCGTGCTGCCTGCGACTGCCGGGTTGGCCGAGCTCGCCAGCGTCGTGGTCGC
>JANNYI010000249.1:0-2472 GCA_031410015.1 Betaproteobacteria bacterium
ATTGGAGGGGTCGTCGATTTGACCCCGACTTCAACGCCAAACCGTACCCCATACCCGCGGACACCGACATCCTCAAAAAGCGGTTCCCGGCCATCCGCATAAAGTGGACCCGGCCATCCCCAATACAGTCGGCACCTACAGGAACAGATCCGGTAACAGCGGCATTCCTGGTTGCACGGCATACGGATCGAAGTCCGTGACGCCTACAGCTCGCAGCACGTCCTCGTCGAGGAAAAAGTGGCCGGTGCAACTTCGCGCATCGCGCACCAGCACCGCATGCGCGGCGTCGGCCATGATGTCCGCGCGGCGCATGTGGGCGCGCTGCTCCGCGGCGCCGGGGATCATCGCCAGCGCGGCCGTGTCGATGACCGTGCGCGGCCACAGCGCATTCACGGCAATGTCGTCACCGCGAAATTCCTCCGCCATGCCCAGCACGCACATGCTCATGCCGTACTTGGCCATCGTGTAGGCCACGTGCGGCGCGAACCACTTCGGCTCGAGATTGAGCGGCGGCGACAGCGTCAGGATGTGCGGATTGCGGCCCGCGCGCGCGGACTGCTGCAGGTGCGGCAGGCATGCCTGCGAGCACAGAAACGTGCCGCGCACATCGACGTCGAACATGAGGTCGAAGCGTTTCATCGGCGTGGCGAGCGTGCCGGTCAGGCTGATCGCGCTGGCGTTGTTGACGAGGATGTCGATGCCGCCGAAGTGGGTGGCGGCGGCGGCGACCGCGGCCAGCACCGCGGCCTCGTCGCGGATGTCGCAGGCGATCGGCAACGCCTGTCCGCCGGCCTGCACGATGGCATCGGCGGCCGTGAAAATCGTGCCGGGCAGCCGGGGATCGGGGGTGGCCGTCTTGGCGGCGATGACGATGTTGGCGCCGTCGCGGGCGGCGCGCAGCGCGATGGCGAGGCCAATGCCGCGCGACCCGCCGGAGATGAAGATCGTCTTGCCGTCGAGCGAGGTCATCGGCGGCACTATCCGGGTTGGCCGAAACGCGCAGGTCGCTTGTCGAGGAATGCGGTGATGCCCTCGACGAAGTCCGGCGTTGCCGCACACGCGCCGAAACTCACCGCTTCGGCATCGAGCTGGGCCGACAGCGACCGCGCCAGCGACTCGCGAACGAGCCGCTTGGCATTGCGCATGGCCAGCACCGGCGCCTCCGCGAGCGAGCGCACGATGCGCTGTACCTCGGCATCCAGTTCCGCCGCCGCCACCACGCGGTTGACCAGTCCGATCTCGAGCGCCCGGGCGGCGTCGAAACGCTCGCCCAGCAAGAGGATCTCCATGGCCCGCCGCGTGCCGACCAGCCGCGGCAGCGCCCACGAACCTCCGCCGTCGGGGGTGAGCGCGATGTTGCGGTACGCCGACGCGAAGTAGGCGTCGTCGCTGGCCACGACCAGGTCGCAGGCGTTCATCAGCGAGAGGCCGAAGCCGGCCACGGCGCCGTGCACGCGGGCCACGACCGGGTGCGGCATCCGGTGCAGCAGCTCGATGGCCTGGTGCAGGCGACCGATGATGGCGCGGAAATTGGCATCGCGCTGCGGGCCGGGATTGCCGAGTTCGCCGGCAAATGTGCGCAGGTCGCCGCCGGCCATGAAATGCTTGCCGGCGGCGCGGATCACCACCACGCGCAGCGTATCGTCCGCCGCCACTTCGGACGTCGCGGCGACCAGCGCATCCATCATCGTGAAATCGAGCGTGTTGAGCGCGTCGGGACGGTTGAGCGTGAGCGTCGCGACAACACCATCGCGTTCGAGCAGCAAGGAGTCGGACATGGGAGGTGGCAGTGGTGATCGAGGAAAAAAGTCTAGCACGTGCCCTTGTTGCCCTCGCCCGCCGCCATTCGCGGCATGCGTGGACTGATGCGGGGCTTCGCTGCGCGCGGCGTGTCGCTGGCGCCGGAAAAATGCGCGAGCGCAGTGGCGACGGTGCCGAAGTGAATGTCGACGATGTCGTCGATGTTCTCGGCATAGCCGCCGGCCATCGCGATGGCGACCGGGATGCGCCGCTGGCGCAGCGTACCCAGCACCATGTCGTCGCGCCGCCGCAGGCCCGCCTTGGTCAGCGCGAGCTTGCCCAGGCGGTCGCCGGCGAAGGGATCGGCGCCGGCGAGGTAGATGACGAGCGCCGGCTGCGCGCGAGCGAGCGCCAGGGGCAGGGCCACTTCCAGCGTGGCGAGGTAGGCGGCATCCCCGGTGCCGTCATCCAGTTCGACGTCGAGGTCCGAACGCGCCTTGCGGAACGGAAAGTTGTTGCGGCCGTGCAGCGAGAGCGTGAACACGCTCGCATCGTTCGCAAAGATGGCCGCCGTCCCGTCGCCCTGATGCACGTCGAGGTCGACGATCAGCACGTTGCCCACCCCATCGTCCGCCTGCAGCGTGCGCGCCGCCACCGCGGCATCGTTGAAGACGCAGAAGCCCTCGCCGAACGCAACATGCGCGTGATGCGTCCCGCCGGCCAGGTTGATGC
>JANNYI010000250.1:0-15572 GCA_031410015.1 Betaproteobacteria bacterium
AGCCTCGCCTACAGCGCGTTATCGAAGGTCGCCGCACTTCGTCGATTAGTGTGACTGCTCTAGACGAACTGCGTAAATTCGTATTCAAGCGTGCATCGCACGCGTGACTTCAAACTCAGGAGAACTCACCATGCGTACCACCATCGAAACCCGTTTTACCCCTGTCGGCGATGCCGTCATGAATGCCTCGCGTCAGGTTTGGCTTGCCAGCCTCGGCGCCGCCGTCGTCACGCGCGAATGGGCGCAGGGCGAAGCCGGCAATGTCTTCCGCACGCTGGTCAAGGAAGGCACGGCCGTTGAATCGCGCACGATCCGCCTGGTCGGTGATCGCCTTGAAGGTTCGTTCGCCGTGGCCAACACGTACTGGAAGCAGGCGCGTACCACGGTGCAAGCCTCCGTCAAGCAGGCCGCCGATACCGCCGTCACGCTGGTCCAGAGCAACCTGCCGAAGTCGTTGCCCAAGGTGACGCTGCCGGCAATGCTGAAGCCGGCCACGCGCGCCAAGGCGGTCAAGCGCGTCAAGCGCACGGTCAAGGCCAAGCGCGTCGCGGCAACCCGCACGCCCAAGGTCGCCAAGCGTGTTAAGCGCGCTGCGAAGTCCGCCACGCGCAAGTAATTCTCCGCTACCATTGAATGCGAAAGGGGGCCGTCAGATGCTCCCTTCGCCTTGAGTGAGGAGCGACATGTCGGATCCGAAACCTTCCGGACGCGCCCCGCGCGCCCGGAAGCGCACTGCAGCACCCAAGCGCAAGGCCCGGGCCACCGGTGCCAAGTCCGGCATCGGTCTCGCGCTGGCCGGCGGGGGTCCGCTGGGCGGCATCTACGAAGTCGGCGCCTTGCTCGCACTGGCCGATTCGCTTGAGGGCCTCGACCTCAACGAACTCGATGTCTACGTCGGGGTTTCCTCTGGCGGATTCGTCGCCGCGGCACTGGCCAACGGCCTTTCGCCCGCGCAGATGTATCGGTTGTTCATCGACGACGGCGCCGATGCCGCGCTGAAACCCGAGATCTTCCTGCGGCCCGCATTCGCGGAATACGGGCGATGCCTCGCGGCGCTGCCCGGCCTTGCTGCTCGTGCCACGCTGCAGTACATGCGCGACCCGTTCCATCACGGGATCATCGAATCCTTCGCCACGCTGGCGCGCGCCATTCCGACGGGCTTTTTCGAGAATAGTGTGATCGACGCATTTCTTGCGCGCCTCTTCGCCGCGCCGGGCCGTACCAACGACTTCCGGCAGCTGAAGCACAAGCTCTTTCTTGTCGCCACCAACCTCGATACCGGCGCATCGGTCACCTTTGGCCCCGGGAAGCATGCGCATGTGCCGATCTCGCGCGCGATCGAGGCGTCGAGCGCACTGCCCGGCCTCTTCCCGCCCGTGGTCATCGACGGCGCCTACTATGTCGACGGTGCGCTCAACAAGACGCTGCATGCGTCGGTGGCGCTCGACGAAGGCGTGCAGCTCCTGCTGTGCGTCAATCCCCTGGTGCCCTTCGACGCCAGTTCCGTCAGCCACGGCAAGCGCCTCACCGTGGCCAAGCTGAACCAAGGCGGGTTACCGCTGGTGCTGGGCCAGACCTTTCGTGCCATCATCCATTCGCGGATGAAGACCGGAATGGAGAAGTACCGGCAGCAATATCCGGATGCCGACATCCTGCTGTTCGAGCCCGATCGCGAGGACGCCGACATGTTCTTCGCCAACATCTTCAGCTACTGGCAGCGCAAGAAGCTGTGTGCGCTGGCGTTCGGCAAGACCCGGCAAAGCCTTCTGGCCCGCGCGGAACACCTGCAGCCGCTGCTGCGGCGACACGGCATCACGCTGCGGGTGGACCGACTGCAGGACCAGGCCCGCGACGTCCACGCGGGCGTCAGCGACGCGCGTCCGCTGCATCACGACATCAGCGCCAACACCGTGCACCAGGCCAAGCGGGAGTTGCGCCATACCCTCGACACGCTCGAACGCGCGCTTGCCGTGAGCCGCTGAAGGCGCTGCACAGTTTGCACGGCGGCGGCTTCCACTTACACTGGCCGCCCCATGGCTGAGAAAAAAGCACCTCGACGCACGCGCGAACGCATCCTCGAGACCAGCCTCGCGCTGTTCAATCGTTTCGGTGAGCCGCATATCACCACGGCCGACATTGCCGACGAGATGAACATCAGCCCCGGCAACCTGTACTACCACTTCCGCAACAAGGACGACATCATCGGCGAGCTGTATGCCGCGTACGAGGCCACCGCCCTGCCGCTGCTCACGGTGCCGGAGGACCCCCCGCCCGGGGTCGAGGACCTGTGGTTCCTGCTGCACGCGCTCTTCGAGCGGATGCGCGAGTACCGCTTCCTGTACCGCGACCTGGACGAGATCACATCGCGCAACCGCAAGCTCGCCATGCGCTTCGCGGAGCTCTCCCGGCGCGGCGAACGCACCGTGATAGAGTTGTGTCGAGCGCTGGTGCGTAGCGGCCAGATGCTGGCCAGCGAACGCGAAATCGGCGCCCTGGCCGCCAACGTCGTCGTTGTTTCCACGTTCTGGATGTCGTGGCAGCGCGTGGCCGGCTTCACTCCCGGACAAGCCGGGGACCAGCACGACGTGAGCCTCGACCATGCCGCCTACCAGGTGCTGGCGCTGATCGCGCCGTTCCTGGTCGGCGACGGGCGCACGCTGATCGAGCGCCTCGGCGACGATTATCTATAAGCGCCAGAGCGCGCGGAACAAGGGGGAGACGATGGCGAAGAAATGGACGAAGTTCCCGTACCCCGACAAGGCTTATGCGTACGACGCCGCCGCACTGAAGAAGCAATGGGCGCGCCTGCATCGCGGCGACTGCGAGCCGTTGCCCAAGGACGCGGACGTGCTCGAGGCGTGGCGCCATTTCCACGCCGGCGAGTTCCAGCAGGCCGTGGAGGCTGGCAACGCGGCCGGCGGGGCCGGCGTCAATGCCGCCGTGAAGGCACAGGTGGTCCATGCGCAATACGTCGAGAAGACGGAAGCCGCCAAGCTGGCGCTCTTCGAGGAAGCCACCGGCTGGGCGGAACAACGGCGGGCGGAGGCGCCCAAGGACGCCAACGGCCACTATCTTTACGCGTTCGCGCTCGGCCGCCACGGCCAGGGCATCAGCATAGGCAAGGCGCTGGCGCAGGGCTTTGGCGGCAAGATCAAGGATGCGCTGCTGACGGCGATGAAGCTCGATGCCAAGCACGCCGACGCGCACGCGGCCTACGGGTCGTACCAGTCCGAGGTCATCAACAAGGTCGGCGGCATCGTCGCCGGCCTGACCTACGGCGCCAAGAAGGATTCGGCCATCGAACACTTCGAGAAAGCGATCAAACTCTTTCCGGAGTCGCCCATATTGCGGATCGAGCATGGCAACGGACTCATCATGCTGTTCGGCAAGGGCAGGATCGCCGAAGCCACCAAGCTCTACGAGAAGGCGGCCGCACTGGAGCCGCTGGACGCCATGGAACGGCTGGATGTCGAACTGGCGAAGTCGGAACTGGAATAGACTCGAAGCCTCTCTGCCACGGGGACTGCATGTCGTCGCGCCTTTCGTTGCTGTTGCATGTTGCGATACGCCATCGTGCCTTCGCGGCGGCCATCGCGGGCTGCGTGCTCACCTTCCCGGCGGGCGCGCAGGACAAGGCCGCGCCCGGCGCAGCACCGGCGCCGGTCACCGCACCGGCCAAGGCGGCCGACAAACCGGCCGAGCGGATCGATACGCTGCGCCGCATCCGCGAAACCGGCACGATCACGCTGGGTGTTCGTGAAACCAGCGTTCCGTTTTCGTTTCTCGACGCGCAGAAGCAGCCGCAGGGCTACTCGGTGGACCTGTGCCTGCGCGTCGCCGACGCGGTCAAGGCCGACCTGAAGCTGCCCCGGCTCGACGTGAAGTTCGTGCCGGTATCGTCATCCGATCGTATCCCGATGCTGGTCGCGGGCAAGATCGACCTCGAGTGCGGATCCACCACCAACACGCGCGAACGGCAGCAGCAGGTGGCGTTCGCCTACACCACCTTCGTGGCCGGCATCAAGATGCTGGCCAAGCGCAATGCCAACATCTCGGGCATCGAGGACCTGCGCGGCAAGGATGTCGTGGTGACCAAGGGCACCACCAGCGAGAAGATCATGACGGCCATGAACGCGGACCGCTCGCTCAAGATGAACATCATCACGTCGAAGGACCATGGCGAATCGTTCAAGGCCGTCGAGGACGGCAAGGCCGTGGCCTTCCCGATGGACGACGTGCTGCTCTACGGCCTCATCTCGAGATCGAAGAAGCCCGACGATTTTGCCGTCGTCGGGCGCTACATCTCGGTGGAGCCTTACGCCATCATGCTGCGGCGTGACGAACCCGCCTTCGAGAAGATCGTCAATCGCGCGTTGATCGACCTCTTTCAGTCCGGCGAAATCAAGCGCATCTACGCGAAGTGGTTCAACACCAAGGATCTCGTGGTGCCGCTCAACCAATACCTGCGCGAGGCCTTCGCCGCGCCCAACACCTACCCGGCCTGGCCCTGACGGTTCGGGCAACGGCGGCGCGGCTTCAGGGGGCGATTGCCGGCGTTCCGGTGCGGGTCAGGGACCGACACCCGCCACGGCCGCCGCCTCGGCCGCATCGAGGTCGCCCTCACGGTGCCAGGGCGCCATCAGCGTGACCAGCACCAGCTTCTCGAATTCGCCCGCGAAGCGGTCGATGATCGCCTCGGGGTCGGGGCACATGCCGCGGTCGGTGATGAGGCCGAATTGCACGGCGCCGTGATACGACAGGATCGACACGCCCATCCCGATGTCGCCTGACTGCGGCACCCAGACCATCATGCTTTCGATCCGCTTGCCCGCGAGGTAGAGCGCTTCCTGCGGACCCGGCACGTTGGTCATGACCGACGTCGCGTTGCGCGCCAACGCATAGAGCAGCACTTCCTGCAGCGCCTTGGGCGCCGCGCCCATCGCGGCCAGCAGGCCCAGAGCGAGGATCGGCTGGAACGACCCCTTCAGTGCATTCATGTTGGCGCGGACGGCATAGAGCCGCTCGACCGGGTTCTCGATGCCGATCGGCAGTTCGAGGAACACGAGGCCGAACTGGTTGCCGAGCTTGTATGCCTTTTCCATCGGGCGCAGGTTGACCGGAACCAGCGCGCGGATCATCACGCCGTCCACGGCGTCGCCCTTGTCCACGAGGTAGGCGCGGATGGCGCCGGCGACGCAGGACAACAGGATGTCGTTGACCGACGCGCCAAGCGCCTTGCCGATGGTCTTGACGTCGGCCAGCGGCAACGGATCGGCCCACGCCACCCGCTTGCCGATCCCGGGCGAGCCCTTGAACCGCGTGGGCGAATCCTGCGGCATCAGCGCGAGCTTGGCGATCTCCGCGGTGAACGCGGTGCCCTGCCCGGCCAACGCTACCGCCTTGCTCGGGTCCGACCACAGGCCGACGCCCTTTTCCAGAATCGTGGAGCCGATCTTGCGCGCGGTATCCATCGCGCCCGAGAACGGCGCCAGCAAATGGCCCAGCGCATCCTCCGGCTCGGCGCGGCGGCGCGGGCGCGGTTCGAACGGCATGGCCGGCGGTCCGTTGGGCGCGGCATCGGTCATCGACAGCATCACGCGCACCAGCGCAATGCCATCGGCGTAGCTGTGATGGATGCGCACGACCACCGCACTGCCACCCGCATAGTTGTCGACCAGGTGAAACTGCCACATCGGTCGGGCCGGATCGAGCGGCGTGGTGGACAGCCGGGAGACGAGTTCCTGCAGTTCCTTGCGGCCCGCGTTGCCGGGCAGCGCCGTATGCACGACGTGGCGCTCGATATCGAAATGGCGGTCCGTTTCCCAGAAGGCCATGCCCGGCATCTCGACCGCGCGTTGGCGGAAGCGGCGGAAGCTGAGAAAGCGCTCGCCGATGACGTTGCGCAGACGGGAGAGCGACACGCGGTCGCGGAACAACAGCACGCCGCAGATCATCATCAGGTTCTGCGGCCGGTCCATCCGCAGCCACGCGGTGTCGACCGCGGAGATCTTCTCGCGTTTGGGAGTCGCGGCCATGGTCTCGCGGAAAGGTTGGAGTATCGGGGCTCGCGTTGCGCGCGCCTTGGCGTTCGCGCTAAAGTAGCACGAATTTCCGTTTCAGGACGAGGAGGACCGCATGGCCACAGCCCCGAAGAAAGACGACCTCAAGGCCAAGTTTGACGCCGCAGCCGTCGCCGCCAAGAAGACAAAGAAGAAGCCGGACAACGCCACGCTGCTCAAGCTCTATTCGTACTACAAGCAGGCCACCGACGGCGACGTCAAGGGCGACCGCCCGGGCGGCTTCGATTTCGTCGGCGGCGCCAAGTTCGACGCGTGGTCCAAGCTCGCGGGAACCAGCCGCGATGACGCCATGAGCAACTACGTCAAGCTGGTGGACAAGCTCAACCGCGAATAACCCGCCGCCACGACGGCTGCGGGCTACCCGTAGCGTGGCGGTTACTTCGCGGTTGCCTTGCCGGCCTTGGGTGCGGTCTTTGCCGTTTTCCTCGCGGCCTTGGCGGCGCGGCCGCCAGCGCCCTTGGCCGACGGCGCCGTCTTGGCGGCCTTGCGCGGAGCCGCCCTCGCCGCCACCTTGGTCACGGCCTCAACCGTTGCCGGCGGGCGCCTGGACTTCACGCCCGTGGACTTGATCAGTTCGTTCACCGCCTCGGACAGCGCGTTCACGCGCGCGGTGAGCCGCTCGACGTCGGTCTGCGTATGCACGCCCAGTTTCGAGAGGGCACGGGCCACGCGATCCTCGAAGACCTGTTCGAGCTTGTCCCACGTACCGCCCACGCCATGCTTCACTTCGCTGACCTTGGCCTTGGCCGCACCCTTGGCCGCGGCCGCGGTATCTGCCGCCGCGCGGCGCGTTTTGGATTCCAAGACTTCTCCTTGCTTGACCAGCGTTTCAAAGACCTTCATGCCTTCGGCCTGCGCCCTCGAGAACGCGCCGAGTCCGGCAAGCCAGATGTGCCGCGACGAGTCGAGAACAGCCTGCGACATGTCCTTGCCTTCGCCGGTTTCCTGATCGGCCGGGCCGGCCTTGGCCTTCTTCAGCATGGTGAGCTCTCCTGTGTTTGGGCACGCCGGCGCGAAGCGCTGACGATACTTTGTCAATTTTAGGTTGCAGGGCTAGAGCATTCATACTAAAGCACGGTGCAATCCGTGCCTACCGGCATGGCCACGGGCAGGCGCCATTATCCGCGCCGGCAAGCGCCGCCGCTGGCGTACAATCGAATGCGCGCCAGGCGCCTGTCCATTGCGGGCAGTAGCGGCGCACTTCGAATCAACAACGAACGTCGAGTCGACCCGGAAAATTGCCCGGGCGGGATCGGCGCGTCAAGCACCACATCCAAGGAGGATGGAATGGCCTACTTCGTCACCGGCGCAACCGGCTTCATCGGACAATTCCTGGTCCGCAATCTCCTGAAGCGCGGACAGCCGATCTTCGTGCTGGTACGCAAAGCCTCGGTCAAGAAGCTCGATGCGTTGCGCATCGAGTGGGGCGCCACCGACAAGCAGATCATTCCCGTCGTCGGCGATCTCGGCAAGAAAAGTCTTGGCGTCGCGGACGCCGACCTGCGCAAGTTGAAAGGCAAGGTCGACCAGATGTTCCACCTGGCGGCCATCTACGACCTCAAGGCCGACGCCGAAGCGCAGCAGATCGCCAACGTCGACGGCACCCGGCATGCCGTGCAGTTCGCGGAGGCCGTGGCGGCCAAGTGCTTCCACCACGTGAGTTCGATCGCGGCCGCGGGCCTCTACGACGGCGTGTTCCGCGAGGACATGTTCGAGGAGGCCGAGGACCTCGACCATCCGTACTTCAAGACCACGCACGACTCGGAGGCGGTGGTCCGCAACGAGTGCAAGCGACCGTTCCGGATCTATCGGCCGGGGTTCGTGGTCGGCGACTCGAAGACCGGTTATATCGACAAGATCGACGGCCCGTACTACTTCTTCAAGTTCATCCAGAAGATGCGCGACATGCTGCCGCCGTGGATGCCGATGGTGGGCATCGAGGGCGGCCGCGTCAACATCGTGCCGGTGGACTACGTCGCCGACGCGATCGACCACCTCGCCCACAAGAAGGGGCTCGACGGCAAGTGCTTCCACCTCACCGACCCGAATCCGTACCGGATCGGCGAAGTGCTCAACATCTTTGCCAAGGTGGCGCATGCGCCGCAGATGACGATGCGCCTCAACGCGCGGATGTTCGGCTTCATTCCCGCGCCCATCCTGTACGGCCTGGGCTCGCTGGCGCCGGTCAAGCGCATGATGCGCGCGGTGCTCACCGACCTGGGCGTGCCCAAGGACGTCTTCCAGTTCATCAACTGGCCCACCCGCTACGACAACCGGGAAACGGTCAAGGCCCTGAAGGGCTCCGGCATCAGCGTGCCGGCGCTCGAGTCCTATGCGCCCAAGATCTGGGATTACTGGGAACGCAACCTCGACCCCGATCTCTTCATCGACCGCACGCTGTCCGGCAAGGTCAAGGACAAGGTAATCGTGGTGACGGGCGCCTCGTCGGGCATCGGCAAGGCCACGGCCATCAAGATGGCCGCCGCGGGTGCCAAGGTGATCCTGGTCGCGCGCGGCGAGGAAAAGCTGGTCGAGACGAAGAAGGAAATCGAGGCCGCGGGCGGGCGCTGCTGGATGTACACGGCGGACGTGTCCGACTTGGCGTCCTGCGATGCGCTGGTGGCGCGCGTGCTGAAGGAGCACGGCACCTGCCACTACCTCGTCAACAACGCGGGGCGCTCGATCCGGCGCGGGGTGATCAACTCCTTCGATCGCTTCCACGACTTCGAGCGCACGATGCAGCTCAACTACTTCGGCGCACTGCGGCTCATCATGGGCTTCCTGCCGAAGATGATCGAGCAGCGGCACGGTCACATCATCAACATCTCGTCGATCGGCGTGCTCTCCAACGCGCCGCGGTTCTCGGCCTACGTCGCGTCGAAAGCCGCGCTCGACTCGTTCGCGGCCTGCGCCTCGTCGGAGTTCCTGGACAAGGGCATCAACTTCACGACGATCAACATGCCGCTGGTGCGCACGCCGATGATCGCGCCCACCAAGATGTACGAAAACGTGCCCACGCTGTCGCCCGAACAGGCGGCCGACCTGGTGGTCGAGGCCATCGTCTACAAATCGGTGCGCATCGCGACGCGGCTGGGCATCTTCGGGGCGATCAGCCACGCCGCCGCGCCGCGCCTGACGCAGATCATGCTGAACACCGCGTTCAACATGTTCCCGGATTCAGCCGCGGCGCAGGGCAAGAAAGGCGAGCCCACGGCGCCGCAGTCATTGAGTCCCGAGCAGATTGCCTTTGCACAGATCACACAGGGGATTCACTGGTAGGGGCCGCGAGGAACGAAACGCATCCGTAGGCGAGGCTTCAGCCTCGCGGGCATCGCGCCAATGTCACCTGCGAGGCTGAAGCCTCGCCTACGGCGTTTGCGCCCTGGCTTTGCGAATTTCCTCGGCGACCCGCGCCCACACGCCGCGATCGCCGATCAACGCATTGTGCGCGACACCGGCGATCGCGATGTTGTCCGCCCAGTCCAGGCGCGCCGAGAGCTGCGGCGTCACCATCGAGTCGTGCCACGACCATAGCGACACCACCGGCACGCTGGCGGCAAACTCGCCCGGCACATCGACATCCGCGAGGAATTTGCTGCCCGGACGCAGCTGAGTCAGCGACTGGCCGAACATCATGTACGCGTGCCGGCTGCCGTGGAACGGCGTGCCGATCGTGATAAGACGACGCACGCTGGCGCCGCCGTGCCGACGCAGGTAGGCGAGACCGACGAGGCCGCCCATGCTGTGCGCGACCAGCACGACCTGCGCCGCACCCGTCGCGGCGCGGATCGCGGCGATCTTCTCCGCTACCTGGTCCGCGAAGGTTTCGATGGGCGCGAGTGGCGGACCGTAGGACAGCGCATACACCGGCCCCAGCCCCTCCCGGTCGAGGAATCCCTGCATGCCGAACCAGACGCCCGCGTTGCAGCCCACGCCGTGGAGAAGGAGCACCGGGAGGCGCGCGGGCGCGGGCGGCGGATCGCGCACCAGCAACCGATAGAAGATCATCTTCGGCGCCGACCTGGAAAGGGCCGCGAATTCGCCGGCGAAGAGACGCGCCCGCTGCCGCCAGCCGAGCACGACGTCGGCGGGTCGCGGGGAACGCATCCACCAACCCATCGACACCCACACGCTGGTGAAGAACAGGGGTCCGGCCAGATAGGCGAACGGCAGGCCGAGCACGAACGGCCACACCGCCGCGCCGCCGGCCACCATATGCGCGGCCCACGCGCCATAGGCGGCGATGCCGCCGCCTACGATGAGTGCCAGGGTAATTGCGGTCCACATGACCGCCCATGATAAGCGGTGCCGGGGTCAGCCCGGTGCCGGCGCCAGCGATTTGCGAAAGCGGTTCAACTGCTGCACCGAATCGAAGGTCTCGCCGAAGAGCGACGACAGGTTCTTGAGGATCATGCCGATCACGCGCTGCTCCCACTTCGCGTCGAAGCGGATTTGCTCGTCCAGCCAGCGCTCGAGCCAGGACGGGTCGGGCAGCCTGCTCTGCACGGTGTCCTGGGGATACATGGACTTGTTGACGTGCAGGTTGGTGGGGTGCAGCGGCTTGCTGGCGCGCGCGGCGCTGGCCATCAGCACGCCGATCTTGGCGAAGGCCTGCTTGGCCCCGGCGCCGCCGCGCTCCAGCGCGCGCTTCATGAAGCGCAGGTAGGCGCCGCCGTGGCGGGCCTCGTCGCGGGAAATGAGGTCGTAGATCTTCTTGATCACGGGCTCGGTGTGCCACTCGGCCGCGCAGCGATACCAGTGATTGAGGCGGATCTCGCCGCAGAAATGCAGCATCAGCGTCTCGAAGGCCGGGGCCGGGTCGAACTCGAAGCGCACCGCATGCAACTCCTCTTCGGTGGGCACGAGGTCGGGGCGAAAGCGCTGCAGGTACTCCATCAGGACCAGCGCGTGCTTCTGCTCCTCGTAGAACCAGATCGACATGAACGCCGCGAAGTCGCTGTCGTTGCGGTTGTCGCGCAGGAACATCTCCGTGGCCGGCAGTGCCGCCCACTCGGTGATGGCGTTCATCTTGATCGTGCGCGCCTGCTCATCGGTAAGGAGGGTCGCGTCGAACTCGTCCCACGGCACGTCCGTGTCGAGGCTCCAGCGCACCGCCTCGAAGGCCTTGAAGAGTTCGGGATAGAGCATGGGGGTCGAAGAAGGTCGAGAAAACAGCATATTACCTTTCGAATGGGGTGGGCGTCCCGGTTCGCGGAAAGAGGCATCGCCGCACAACCTGCCGCGAGTCGCCTGCGGGTGCCTGCCGCCGGGTCTTCACAGCCGGTCCAGAGCGGCCAGCATCGTGGCGGCGGTGGTCCTGACCGCGTCCCGCTGCGACGCGTCGAGGCGCTGCGCATTCTTCGCCATCAGCGCGGTGCGCGGATTGGCCGCCAGCGTGTCCTCGTGCTCCAGCAGGAAGCGCCAGAACAGCACGGTCACGGGGCACGCGCCGTCGCCGCTGCGGCGGGCCGGGTCATAGCGACACCCCTTGCAGTAGTTGCTCATCCGGGCAATGTACTGGCCGGATGCTACATACGGTTTACTGGTGAACCGGCCGCCATCGGCGAACAGGGCCATCCCGGTGGTATTGGGCCGCTCGACCCAGTCGACCGCATCGACATAGACGGCCAGGTACCAGTCGCACACCGCCTGCGGCAGCACCTGCGCCAGCAACGCGAAGTTGCCGGTCACCATCAGCCGCTGGATATGGTGCGCATAGCCATGCTCCAGCGTCTGTCCGATCACCTGGCGCATGCAATTCATCTGCGTGTCGCCGGTCCAGTACCACGCCGGCAGCGCGTTGCCGTGGCCGAAGTGGTTGGCCAGCGCCATCTGCGGCATGTCGCGCCAGTAGACGCCGCGGATGAATTCGCGCCAGCCCAGAACCTGCCGGATGAATCCCTCGACGCCAGGCAGGTCGGCACGGCCTTCCCGCCAGGCGGCTTCAGCGGCCGCGACCACTTCGCGCGGGTCGATGAGCTTCAGGTTGAGCGCGGCCGCGAGCAGCGAATGCCAGCCGAAGGCCATGCCCGTCCACATCGCATCCTGGTGCATGCCGAAGCGCGGCAACCGCTCATTGATGAAGGCGGCCAGCGCCGCCCGGGCCTGCGCCGGTGTCACGGGCCAGTTGAACGAGGCGAGCGATCCCGGATGGCCGGGGAAATGCGCCTCGACATCAGCCATGGCCTGTCGCGTCAGCGCATCCGGCGCAAAGCCGGGCAACGCGGGAACCGGGCCGGGGCCGCGGGCGCCGAAACCCTTGCGATTTTCGCTGTCGAAGTTCCAGCGTCCGCCGACGGGTTCGGCGCCGTCCATCAGCACGCCGGTGCGCTTGCGCATCCAGCGGTAGAAAAACTCCATGCGCAACGACTTCTTGTCTCCGGCCCAGGCGGCAAACTCCTCGCGCGTGCACAGAAAGTGCGTGTCGGGCTTCAGGTCGAGTGGCGTATCGGCCGCCGCGCAGGTGCGCTGCAGACTCTCCAGCACCCGCCAGTCACCGGGCTCGACCGCGACGACCTGCGCGGGCGCAAGACGGGCAATGGCGTCACGCCATGCCGCCTCCAGCGAGTCGTGCGGATGCGTACCGACGCGCAGGTATTCGACCGCGAACCCGGCGGCGGTCAGCGCGGCGGCGTGGTGCCGCATCGCCGCGAAGAACAGCGCGATCCTGGCCTTGTGGCTCCATACGTGCGCGGCTTCCGCCGGGGCCTCGACCAGCAGCACCGTATCCCGCACCGGGTCGAGCCCAGCGAGCGCCGGCGACCGGGGATCGAGCTGGTCGCCGAGGACGATGACGAGCTTGCCTCCGCGCACAAGAGCGCGCCCCGGTTTCATCGCGGGCCACGCCGGCGGCACGCATCGCTGCAGTACTTGACGTCGTCCCAGTTGCGGGCCCAGGCGCGCCGCCACGTCATCGCGCGGCCGCATGCCACGCACGGCTTCGCGGGCAGGTACGACTTGTTGCCGCGAAAGGCGCGCGGCCTGGCACCCATGCGCGCCGGCACCGGCAGACTCAAACCGGACCGCTCAGTGCGGCTGCGGCACGTAGTGCGCGCGCCAGCTCCGCAACGCGTTGGTGATCGATGCCAAGTCCGGGATGAGGACGATGCCGGGAATCGTCTTGCGGATGCGCCGTGTCATCTCGCCGCCCGCCCACAGCGTGACCTGCGCGGGCAGCTGCCGCCGCAGCGTGGCCAGCCCGTCGATGGCCTGGCGGACCTGGAAGGCCGCCGAGAACGATAGCGCGACGATGTTGACCTTGTGCGCCAGCGCGGCCCGGCGAATGTCCTCGAGCGGCGTCTGCGGCCCGAGCGAAATGCATTGCGCCGCCTCGGGCACCATCATCGCCTCGACCATCAGCAAGCCCAGGCCATGCTGCTCCGACGGAAACGTGGTGAGCAGTACGCGGGGCGAACCCTGCTGGCGCGGAAAGGCGTTGATCGCGGTGCGCAGTGCCGCCTGCAGCTGTTCGGTATAGAGGTGCTCCTCGAAGACCTGCAGCTCGCCGCGCATCCACGCGTCGCCCACCGCCCGATTCAGCGGCGTGATCGTGTCGAGAACAAAACGCTGCAGGCCCTGTCGCATCATCATGTTGGCCAGCGTGTGCTGCAAGGCGGTGGCGTCATGGGCCTTCAGCATCGTCAGCACGTCGTTTTCGAGCGCGGGGGCGAGCTGGTCCTGCCGCGACGGCGTGCGCGCGTCGGCCATCGCATTGAGCTCGTCATGGGAAAGGGCGATGATCTTGCCGGGACGAAGACCGACGTCCATGAGCCGCTTCATGGCCCGGAGCTTGCCAATGTCGGCGGGCGTGTACTGCCGCTCGCCGTTGGTGTCGCGGTCGGGTTTGGGATAGCCGTAGCGGCGCTCCCACATCCGCAGCACGTCTTTCGACAGGCCGGTCTCGCGTTCGACGGCCGTGATGTTCAGCAAGATGCTCTGCACTTCGGCGATATCGTTCATTTGTCCTGGACACATGGTTGACAGAGGGCGATTTGTTCAGGTATTGTACTACCTCAAACGAGGCATGTCCATGCAAATCTTTAATTTTGTCCAAGAGCATCCGAATCGTTCGTCTCCAACCTCGGGTTGGATCAAGGTTGCTCGTTCATTCGGCGCCGTGCCGGTCATTGCCGCCCTCGCGGTTCGCCTTGCAGTGCGGTCGCTCGGCGCGGTCCCGGTCATAGCAGCCCTGGCGGCTGGCCTCGTCGACAGCAGCCAGCTTCAGGCGGCGCCCTTTTTCGACGAAAAGGCCGTCGCCAGCGCGCTTAACCCCACCGTTCCGGCCGGCTGGCGGCCTGCGGCTCGCGGCGGCCTGCGCGATGGCATCGTCTACTTGGACGAAACATCGGTCGGTCGGGCCATGGCGCCGCCGTTCCCGGCGCTGTGGACCCAGGCTGCGGGTGTCCCGACCACCGCCCATACCGCGTGTCCCGCCCTGCTGCAGCATTCGTTCAACCTGCTGCAGACGGGGAACCCGCAGTCGCTGTGCCGCTACCACGGCAACGTGGTCCTCGTCGTGAATACGGCGAGCCACTGCGGTTACACCAACCAGTACGAGGGCCTCGAGGCGCTCTACCGCAAGTACCGCGAACGCGGGCTCGTGGTGGTCGGCTTCCCGTCCAACGACTTCGGCGGGCAGGAACCCGGCACGAACAAGGAGATCGCGGAGTTTTGTCGAACGAACTATGGCATCGAGTTTCCGCTCTATGAAAAATCGTCCGTGACGAAGCTGGCGGGCAATCCCTTCTATGTCGAACTGGCCAAGGCCACAGGCAAGACACCACAGTGGAACTTTCACAAATACCTGATCGATCGCGATGGCAAGCCGGTGGCGAGCTTCCCCAGCGCCGCGGCACCCGATTCGCGGGCGATCACGACGATGATCGAGCAGTTGCTGGCGCAGAAACCCGCCTCGGCGAAGGGTTGAATCCACGCCGGACTGCACCACGTACCACCACGCATCACCACGGGTAACCGGGCGCGACATGAGCCCGGCGCCTCCCGACCAGTTCCGGTGCCGCGCTGCGGCACCGGCGGCTCCTTGCAGCAGTACCGTCCGCCGTTACCGCGGGCGTCACGTCCATGAAGGATTGTCATGAACGCTCCGGAAAAATTCGTTCTCCCCGACACTCAGGCGCTGCCCGACGGGCGCCAGCTGTCGATCCACAAAGTCGGCGTGAAGGGATTGCGCTACCCGCTGCGTCTACTCACGCAGGACGGCGACGTGCAGCACACGGTGGCGGAATTCGCGATGTACGTCGGGCTGCCGCACGACGTCAAGGGCACCCACATGTCGCGCTTCGTCGAGACACTCGAAGCCGCGCGCGAACCGCTCGACCTCGCCGGGCTGCGGCGCATGTTCACGGCGATGCTGGTGCGCCTCGAGGCCGAGTCCGGGCATCTCGAGCTTGCGTTCCCGTACTTCATCCGCAAGGCGGCGCCCGTATCCGGCGTCGAGAGCCTGCTCGACTACCAGGCGGTGCTGACGGTCAG
>JANNYI010000251.1:0-3542 GCA_031410015.1 Betaproteobacteria bacterium
ACCCAATTGACCCTGACCCCTTTAGTGAGGCTGAAGCCGCGCCTACGGATGTGTCCGTCGCTACCGGACCGGCGCCGCAAATTCGCGCAACGCATCGCGGTTGATCTCGATTCCCAACCCAGGCCCGTCGGGAACCTGCACGACGCCGCGGACATGTTCAATGGGACGCGTGAGCACCGCCTGCCGGAACGGATGCTCCGAGCGGTCGAACTCCAGCAGCGGCTCGAGCGGCGTGCGCCGCAGCGGCGAATGCGGCAGCACCGCGAGCAGCTGCAGCGACGCGGCCAGCGCGACGCCCGTGCCCCACACGTGCGGGATGTAGCGCACGCCGAACGCCGCTGCCATGTCTGCGATCTTCTTGCACTCGGAGATGCCGCCGGCCGCGCAGGTGTCGGGCTGGATGATGTCCATCGAGCGCGTGACCAGCACCTCGCGAAAGCCCCAGCGCGTGTATTCGCATTCGCCGCCCGCGACCGGAATGGGCTGGCCGCGGCGCACCTCGCGGTAGCTTGCGAGATCCTCGGGGATCACCGGCTCCTCGAACCAGTCGATGCCCTGATCGGCCACCGCGCGACCCAGCGCAATGGCTTCCACCGCGTCGAAGCCATGATTGGCGTCGAGCATCAGTCGCGGCCCGGGGCCGATCTTGCGCCGCACGGCGCGAATCAGTGCGGCATCCGCGTCGACATCGAAGCCGATCTTCAGCTTGACCGCGTGAAAGCCCAGCTCCACGTAGCCCGCCACCTCGTCGACGATGTATTCGAGCGGATCGCCATGCTCGACGCGATAGGTGCCGGTGGCATAGGCGCGCACCTCGGTGCGCAGCGGCCCGCCCAGCAGGCGATGAACCGGCACGCCGAAGTGCCTGCCCTTCAAATCCCACAGCGCGATGTCCACGCCCGAGAGCGCGGAGATGGCGAGGCCCTTCTGGCCCTGGTCGCGATAGGCACCGTAGAGATCCTGCCAGATGCCTTCGGTGTTGAGCGGGTCGATGCCGATCAGGCGCTGCGCATAAGCCGCCACGATCGCCGCATTGAGCGGCGCCGGGCCGAAGCACTCGCCCCATCCCGAGGTGCCGTCGTCGGCCATGATCTCGACCAGGCAGGCCGTGCGCACGCTGGTGCCATTGAACGACCAGTGGAAGGGCTCGGTGAGCGGAGCCTCGAGCACGTAGGTGCGTACATCGGCGATCTTCATGGGGTTGCCTGCATCAAGGCGAAGCGAAGGTCGAAACTGCGTGGACCGGCGCGGTCAGTGCAACGGGATCAGTACCGGCCGCCATTCTTCTGCCACCGCCACGCATCAGCGCAGATGGCGTCGAGATCGCGCGTTGCCTTCCAGCCGAGCAGCGCTTCCGCGCGCTGCGGATCGGCGTAGTAGCTCGAGACGTCGCCGGGACGGCGCGGCGCCATCGACTTCGCGATCTTGCGTCCGCAGGCGCGCTCGAACGCGCCGACGACCTCCAGCACGGAGTGCCCGCGGCCCGCGCCGAGATTGAGCGTCACGGCGCCATGCGTCCGCGCCAGGTATTTCAATGCCGCCACATGACCTTCGGCAAGGTCCTGCACGTGCAGGTAGTCGCGCACACCGGTGCCGTCCGGCGTGGGCCAGTCGTTGCCGTAGATGGCGAGATCGGACAGCTCGCCGCCGCCGATCTTGCAGAGCAGCGGCACGAGATTGTTGGGACGTCCGCGCGCCGCCTCGCCGAGCATGCCCGATGCGTGCGCACCGGCAGGGTTGAAGTACCGCAGGATGGCGATGCGCCAGTTGGGATTGGCATGCGCCAGGTCGCGCAGGAAATCCTCGACCACCCGCTTGGTGCGCCCATAGACGCTGTGCGGACGCAGAACCGCATCTTCGGATACCGGCAACGCTTCCGGCTGCCCGTAGACCGTGGCCGACGAGCTGAACACGACGGTGGCCACGCCGGCCTCGCCCATCACTTCGACCAGCGTGATCGCGCCGCCGACGTTGACGTCGTAGTAGGCCAGCGGCCGTTCCTCGGATTCGCCGACCGCCTTCAATCCCGCGCAATGGACCACGGCGGCGATCGGATGGTCGTGGAAGGCGGCACGGAGCGCGACATCGTCGCGCACGTCGGCCTGGATGCAGGCGATCGGACGGCCTGCCAGCGACTGCAGTCGCGGCAACACCGCCGGGGTGCTGTTGGAAAAGTTGTCGAGCACAACCGGCGCGTAGCCGGCATGCGCCAGCTCGACGACGATGTGCGATCCGACGTAGCCCGCGCCGCCCGTGACCAGTACCGTTTCCGCCATTGCCTTGCCGTTGCTGGAAAGCGTTAGATGCTACACGAGGCAAAGCGTCGCGCAAATGAAAACGCCGGACGGGAAGTCCGGCGTTCCAAATGGGCGCTTCAAGCCACCGCTTCAACCTTCCGCTGTAGGCGAGGCTTCAGCCTCGCGGGTACGACGGGCGCCGATCCTGCGTGGCTGAAGCCTCGCCTGCAGGTAGCCCAGGTTACCCTGTACTACTCCGCGGTCGTGCCTTCCGGCGCGGCTTCGGGGTTCGGGCGATCCATCAGCTCGACATAGGCCATCGGCGCAGCGTCGCCCTGCCGGAAGCCGAATTTGAGGATGCGGAGGTAGCCACCCGGGCGCCCCTGGTAACGCGGGCCCAGCTCGTTGAAGAGCTTGGTGACGATGTCGCGGTCGCGCAGGCGGTCGAACGCCAGGCGGCGGTTGGCCACCGTGGGGTTCTTCGCCAGCGTGATCAGCGGCTCGGCGACGCGACGCAGTTCCTTGGCCTTCGGCAGCGTGGTCTTGATGGCCTCGTGCAGGAACAGCGAATTGGTCATGTTGCGCAGCATCGCCAGGCGATGACTGCTGGTGCGGTTAAGTTTCCGCAATCCGTGACGGTGTCTCATGATTCAAATTCCTTGCTTCAAGTGGCGCAGCTTTTCACCGCGCTCGATTCTTGGTCTATGGAGATTCCGCCTACGGCCGGTCGAGACCGGCAGGCGGCCAGTTTTCGAGCTTCATGCCGAGCGAGAGCCCGCGCGAAGCCAGCACTTCCTTGATTTCGTTCAGCGACTTCCGGCCCAGGTTGGGGGTCTTCAACAACTCCGTCTCCGTGCGCTGGATGAGATCGCCGATGTAATAGATGTTCTCGGCCTTGAGGCAGTTGGCCGAACGCACCGTCAGCTCGAGATCGTCGACCGGACGCAGCAGGATCGGGTCGACCTGGGGCGACGAACGCTCCGTGGCCGGCGTATCCGTGCCCTTGAGATCGGCGAACACCGACAGCTGCTCGACCAGCACCGACGCGGCGTACCGCACGGCCTGCTCGGGCTCGACGACGCCGTTGGTCTCGATGTCGAGCACCAGCTTGTCGAGGTCCGTGCGCTGTTCCACGCGGGCCGACTCCACGGCGTAGCTCACGCGACGCACGGGCGAGAACGAGGCATCGAGCAGGATGGCGCCGATGGTACGGCCGCCTTCGGGCTTGACGCGCGCCGTGGCGGGTTGATAGCCGCGGCCCTTCTCGACCCGGATTTCCATCTCGAGCTTGCCACCGGCGGTCAA
>JANNYI010000252.1:0-17715 GCA_031410015.1 Betaproteobacteria bacterium
GTGCCGAGGTCGATGCCGATGATCTTGCCCATGATGTTCTCTCCGTGATGCGAAATGGCTGGAATGCTATGAAAATGGGGGCCGCGGCCCGGTGCTTCAACCCACTGCGGGCAGGGAAATGCGCGTCAAGCGCCTATCCGGGGCCGCCGGGGCCCTGCGAAACGGTGACCAGCGCCGGACGCAGGACGCGATCGTTGATCTGGTAGCCCTTCTGGAACACCGTGGCGACGGTATTGGCCGGCAGCGGGGATGGCACCATCTGCATCGCCTGATGAAAGTTGGGGTCGAATTTCTGGCCTTCGGGGTTCATCTCGACGACGCGGGCCCGCTCGAAGGCCGTCTGCAGTGCCTTCAGCGTGAGTTCGGCACCTGCCCGGAGCGAGGCGAGCGAAACATCACCCGCAGCCAGCGTCTGTTCGAGCGCGTCCTTGACGGGCAACAGGTCCTCGGCGAAGCGTTCGATCGCAAACTTGTGCGCCTTGGCCACGTCGGCCTGCGCGATGCGGCGGACGTTTTCGGTCTCGGCCTTGGCGCGGAGGAACGCGTCCTTCATTTCGGCCGCTTCGGTCAGGGCCTGCGCGAGCGCGTCAGCGGCCGGGTCGGCGGGACTGCCCGCAACATCGGCGGTGGGCGCGGCGGCCGGGTCGGCAGTCACGGGCTCGTTGGGTTTCGGGGTCATGCGAGGTCAATCCTTGGTTGTCGATATGGTTATCCATTCCACGTGGGGGAGTGGGGGCCGGTTTTCAAGGCATCCTGCCGCAGGCCCAGGCCGGGTTGCCGAAAACACCCGTCGACACAAAGGGTTACGATGTTTAACCGATTGGCAATCGGCGGCCGGGCGCGGCCGTCGTAGCATGCCACTCCTCTCGATCACCGGCACCGACGACGGCGACCCGTTCGGCAAGGGTTCGCCGGCCTTGCGCACCGAACCGTGGCGGCACATGCCGCCGCCCCACAAGTACCTGCTGGTGCTGGACCGCGCGGATCACTACGTCTTCGGCGGCGGCGATGCGCCTCGCCGGCGCGGGTCCGGCCACGACGCGGACATCCAGCGCCTGACGAAGGCGGCGTCGCTGCGCTTCTGGCAGGCGTGGCTGGAAAGCGATGCGCAAGCGCAGGCGTGGCTGGCCGACGCCGGCACGCGTGGCGTGTTTGCTGGCTACGGAATTTGGTCGGTCAAATAGGACGGCGGCGTGCGCCGCCGTTGACCCCAATTGCCGCGCGGCCGCGAATCGCGGTCCGCCGGGATGCCCCGAGGTGGCCCTATTTGCCGATGAAGCCGGCGATGATGCCGGTCACGATGACCGACGTGATGGTGACCGTGGCAAAGCCCGCCACCACCATGCGCGGCAGGATTTCCGCCTCGATGGCCTTCACCTCGTCCGGGTTCTCGCCGACGGCTTTGGCCGCCTCCTGGCTCAACAACAATGTTCCCGGGAAGCCGTACAGCGAGGTGAGTCCGATGCCGATCGCCATCGGAACGCTGAACCCGAGGAGCTTGCCCACCAGCGCCGCACCGGCGACGATGCCCGACACGCCCACCACGAAGGCAATGATCAGCGGGACGGCGAGTGCCCGCAGATCGGCGACCGTGACCGTGGCCAGCGGGCCGAACACGAGGATGAGCACCGCAGTGATCATGAGTCCATAGGCATTGATGCCGTTGAGCACCGACGGCTTGAAGATGCGCCCCCAGCGCAGCAGAACGCCCAGCACGAGTGCAACCACGAAGGTGTTGAGGTTGCCGTTGGTGATCGAGCTCACCCACTGCGCCACGAGCACGGTGACGCCGACACAGAACAGCGTGCCCACCGTGGAGTGGAACACCGCGGGGAGCCGGGTCTCGGCTTCGGCGCCCACGGCGGCTTCCGTGACCGGCGCGAGCCTGCCGGCGCGGTACTCGCCTTTGAGTCGTTGCGCTTCCTTGCGCAGGATGATCGACGTCAACGGAAAGCCCACCAGCCCCTGCAGCGCGGCGATCAGCACGGGAAACACGGCAACCGTCACCAGGCCCGCAGCCAATGCCGCTTCCTGGATGATGACGACCGACACGGTGCCCCCGCTGATGGCGCCGATGGAAGCGATGACGTAATCCGTACCCTTCATCATCGATCCGATCAGGAACAGCGCGGCCGCGACGCCAGCGACGGCGGCCACCCCCGTCACCACGGTGCGCCACTGCTTGACGAAATCGTCGATGCTGATGACGGTGCCCAGATGAACGATGACGAAACCGACCACGACCCCCGCGAGCGCGAGCAGCGAGGAGCTGGTCAGGAGGTCGGGCGGGAAGACACCGGTGAGGAACCCGACCAGGAAGATGAGCGACGCGACGAACAGCGACGAGACGAGTCCCTTCGACTTCGAGGACACGAATTCGCTCACGGTCCAGATGGCCATGATGGTGGTGAATGCGAGGACCGGATTCATAGACTCTCCGTGAATGCTGTTTGGAACGTTCGGGTGGCGGGAAGAAACCGGTCACGCGGATGCGACCACGCGGGCTGATGGTAAGCGAAGTCGTGGCGCGCAATCAATCGAACAGTGTCGGTAATGCGGCGATAAGTCGCGAGAATACGTCCGGTGGCCGCCTCGACGGCGACCGCGAAGCCGGAGCGCCAGGCAAATGCCAAACTGTCCGGCGCAGCGCGATCGCCACTACTTCGACGCCCCCAACGCCTTGGCCCGCACCAGCGACAATTCCCGCGCATCGCGGTCGGGCGGCGGTTCGAGCCAGCCCGTGAGATTGCGGAAGGCGAGATCGGCCAGCGCGGCGATCCATGCCGGGTGTTCGTTGAGGCAGGGGATCGCATGAAACTCGCCGCCGCCCGCCTTGACGAACGTGTCCTTGCCCTCCATCGCGATCTCCTCGAGCGTTTCGAGGCAGTCCGCCACGAAGCCCGGACAGAACACGTCGACCCGCGCGGTTCTGGCCTCGCCCAGCGCCTGCAGCACCTCGACCGTGTAGGGCTTCAGCCACGGCGCCTTGCCGAAGCGCGACTGGAAGGTGAGCGTCCATTGGTCGGGTGCCAAGCCCAGCTCGCGCGCGAGCAGGCGCCCGGTGACATGACACAGGCAATGGTACGGGTCGCCGCGGTCGAGCGTGCGCCGCGGCACGCCGTGGAACGACAGCACCAGGTGCGCCGGTCGGCCATTGCGCTTCCAGTAATCGTTGACCGTCTGCGCCAGCGCCTTGATGTAGCCGGGATCGTCGTGGAAGGTGTCGACGAAGCGCAGGGCAGGCACGCGCCGCGCATGCATCAGGTGCGCGGCCACGGCGTCGAAGGCTGCACCGGTGGCGCTGGCCGAATACTGCGGATATTGCGGAAGCACCAGGATGCGCTCGCAGTTGGCCGCGCGCAGCTTGTCGATGGCGCTGCCCACGCTCGGATTGCCGTAGCACATGCCGAGTTCCACCGGGCACAGGTCGGCCGGCAGTCCGGCTGCCTTCACGCGCTGCCCGAGATAGCCCAGCAGCAACGTGCGCTGACGGTTGCCGTGCACGAGCAGCGGCGAGCCGTCCGTGGTCCAGATCGACGCGTATTTGCGCGCCGACTTCGCCGGCCGCACCAGCAGGATCACGCCGTACAGGATCGGTGCCCACAACAACTTCGGGATCTCGATCACCCGCGGGTCGGACAGGAACTGCGCGAGATAGCGGCGCACCGCGGACGGCGTTGCCGCGTCGGGCGTGCCGAGATTGACGAGGAGCACGCCTACCTTGGGCGTACGGTCGTGCGCGAACGGAGGTTCGGGGGCATGTGCCATGTCAGGCCAGGTTGAAGGTGACGAAAACGGCGGTGACGAACATCGCCTGGTCGATGAAGAATCCGAGCACGAGCACGGCAACGCCCTTGGCGATCGCGACGGCCCAGCGCTCGGCGAAGAGTCGCCGACTCGCGAGTGCTAGCCAGGTGACCACGCCGACCGCACTGGCGATCATGGCTGCGAACTGCAACACCTGCTTGCCGACGAGGCCGGACAGCGAGTGGACCGCGATCATCAGCGCCGGCAACGCAATGAATACGAAGGCGAGGTAATGCAGCGCAAACGTGAACGGGCCACGCCAGTCGCGCCAGCGCCGCAGGAACATGAGCTTCATCAGCAGCGTGTAGCCGAGCAGGCTGATCGAGGCGAGGCACACCGTATACACGCCCTGGAAGCGCCGCTCGACCCGCTCGAGGAAGAGTTCCTTGCTGATCCCGGCTGCCTGCGCGCGCTTCTCGAGCACGCGGTCGAGGTAATGCGACGAGTCGTTGCGCACGAACGACTGCACGCGAAACTCGGTGGCCACCGAGAACAGGAAGAAGACCGCGACGACATTGAGGAACAGCGTCAGCGGTGGAATGTAACGGATGCGCGCGCCGGAGAGATGTTCCTGCGTGAGGAGTCCAGGTCGCAGGATCAACGCGTGGAGCGTGCGCCGCAGGCGCCGCCATTGCTCGCGCCAGCTTGCCAGCGCGGTTTCGGCAGGCAGCGCGTCCTGTCCGCAGGCGTGGCAGAACCGGCCGGCCAGCGGGGTGGCGCAGTGCGTGCAGGCCGCGGCGGTGGCGGAAGACGCCGCCTGCGGTTCGCTCATCCGGAGCGCCGCGCGCGCCAGTTGTCGAAGTTGCGCCGCGCCTCGCTGCGGATCGCGTTGCGCACCATCGGCGTCCAGCCGAGCAGCGCACCCTTCACGCCCAACGCCATCCGGCTCCAGCGCCAGAGATCGAAGGTATCGCGCTGCGTGGCAATCACGCCGTCGCGGAAAGTGAACGCGGAATCGATGCGGTTGTACACCGGGCGCCCGGTGACCGAGAACGTGTAGCGCGGCTCCCAGTGGGCCGAGCCGGTCTGCCCGTCGGCCTTGATGTCGCGCCACTCGATCTGCATGTCCTTGCCGCGCTCGCAGAACATCGTCCACATCGCGCCGACCTCCGCGCCGCGCAGGTCGAACACCGGATCGGCAAAATGCGCGTCGGGTGCGTAGCACGCGACCATCGCGGCGGCATCCTTGGCCGCAAAGGCGCTGTAGAGGCGCTGCAGCAGCTGCGCATTCGGGTGCATCGGCTCGCTACTCGTCATGGGTCTGCGCCGACATCGCGTTGGACAGGAGCTTGGCGGTGACGTCGACGATCGGAATCACGCGCTCGTAGGACATGCGCGTGGGGCCGATCACGCCCAGCGTGCCGATGATCTTGCCATTCTGTTCGTAGGGCGCGGTGACCACGGACAGGTCGTCCAGCGGATTCAGGCCCGACTCCTCGCCGATGTAGATCTGCACGCCGTGCGCGCGCTGCGACAGGTCGAGCAGATGCAGGATCGACGTCTTCTGCTCGAACATGTCGAAGAGCCGCCGCAGCCGCTCCATGTTCGACGAGATGTCCTCCGCCTGCAGCAGGTTGCGCTCGCCGGTGACCACCAGCGCTTCGCCTTCGGCGAGCGCGCCCTCGCCCGCATCCACCGCCGCGGTCATGAGGCCCGCGATGTCCTCGTGCAGCGCGCGCAGCTCGTCGGCGATGCGGGCGCGGATCGTAGCCAGCGGCTGTCCCGCGAAATTGTGGTTGAAGAAGTGGCTGGCTTCGGTCAGCTGCCCCTGCGAATACGAGCGGTCGGTGTGCAGCACGCGGTTCTGCACGTCGCCCTCGGCGGTGACCAGGATCAGCAGCACGCGCCGCTCGGCCAGCCGCAGGAATTCGATGTGGCGAAACGCCGCCTCGCGCCGCTTGGGCGTCATCACGACGCCCGCAAACTGGGTCAGCTGCGACAGCAATCCCGCCGCGGTGCTGACGAGCTGCTGCGGCCGGTCGGCCACCAGTTCGCCCTCGAGCCGCTGGATCTCGGCATTGCCCAACGGCTTGACGATCATCAGGGTGTCGACGAAAAAGCGGTAACCCTTGGCGGTGGGGATCCGGCCGGCGGAGGTGTGCGGGCTGGCGATGAAGCCCAGGTCCTCGAGGTCGGCCATCACGTTGCGGATGGTGGCGGGCGACAGGTCGAGCCCGGAGTGCCGCGAGAGCGAACGCGACCCCATCGGCTGGCCGTCGCCGATGTAGCGTTCGATCAGGGTCTTGAGGAGGTGCTGCGCCCGGGGTTCAAGCATGGCCCGATTCTACGCCGCCCCTCTCGTCCTTGCGACCGCACAGCCTGCGGTTGCGGGCCCCTCCGTCGAAGGGCCGAAGAGAGCGCGCGCATTTCCTATGGTTTAATCGCGCCCATGCCGGATCACGCAACGAACGTTCCCTTCAAGCGCGTGGCGCTCGTCGGGCGCCAGGCCAGCCCCGCGATCGCGAAGCCGCTGGCGCGGCTGGCCGCCTTCCTCGCGGCGCGCGGGCTCGAGGTCATCGTCGACGCGGAAACCGCGCAGTACGCGCCGGTCCCCGGCTTCGCCACCGCACCCGCCGCCGCGTTGCCCGCCGGGGCGGATCTTGCCGTGGTCGTGGGCGGGGATGGCACGATGCTGGCCATCGCGCGGCGGATGGCGCCCCATGCCGTGCCGCTGATCGGCATCAATCAGGGCCGCCTGGGTTTTCTCACCGACATTCCGCTCGCCACGATGGAATCGGTACTGGCCGCGATGCTCGACGGCCGTTACGTGGAAGAGCGCCGCACGCTGCTCGCCACGGTGGTGGAATGCCAGGACGGCACCCGCCACGAATTCCTGGCACTGAACGACGTGGTGGTCAACCGAGGTTCGCTGGGCGGCATGATCGACTGCGCGGTGGCCATCGACGGGCGCTTTGCGTACGCGCTGCGCGCCGACGGCATCATCGTGGCTACGCCCACCGGCTCCACCGCCTACGCGCTGTCGGCGGGCGGCCCCATTCTCGCGCCGCAGCTGCCGTCGTTCGTGCTCGTGCCGGTGGCGCCGCACGCGCTCACGCACCGGCCCATCGCCATCGCCGACGATGCGGACATCGCCATCACCGTCACCCGCGGCCGCGATGCCAGCGTGCATTGCGACGGTCAGGCCCACTTCGCGCTGGCCGAGGGCGACCGGGTCGCGTTGCGGCGCGCGCCGTTCACCGCACGGTTCCTGCATCCCGAGGGTCACGACTACTTTGCGATGCTGCGCGAAAAGCTCCACTGGAGCGAAACGCCCGAGCGCCTGACCGCCGGACGCGCCGACGCGCCGCCCCTGTAAGCCCCCGCCCCGCCACCGCCTCCGCCTCCCCGCCATGCTGCGCTCGCTCGCGATCCGCAACTTCGTCGTCGTCGACGCGCTCGATGTCGAGTTCGACGCGGGCTTCACCGTGCTCACCGGCGAAACGGGCGCGGGCAAGTCCATCCTGCTCGATGCGCTGGGACTGCTGCTGGGCGATCGTTTCGAGCCCGGGCAACTGCGCCCCGGCGCGGAGCGCGCCGAACTTGCGGCCGAGTTCGATATCGCCGACACGCCGGCTGTCCGTGCATGGCTCGCCGAAAACGAACTCGTTGCCGACGGCGACACGGTGCTGCTGCGGCGCGTGCTCGACGCGCAGGGCAAGAGCCGGGCATGGATCAACGCGCGGCCGGCCACCGTTTCGCAGATGAAGGATCTGGGCGAGCACCTCGTCGACATCCACGGCCAGCACGCGCACCAGTCGCTGGGCTCGCCCGAGGCGCAGCGCAATCTGATCGACGCCTACGGCGGCTTCACCACGCTGGCGCAGGAGGTGGCGGAGCGCTGGCGCGCATGGCGCGCCGCCATCGAGCGCCGCGACACCGCAGCGCAGGGCGCGGCGGCGCACGTCGCGCAGCGCGAAGCGCTCGCAGGCCGGCAGCGCGAGCTTGCCGCGATGGCGGTGGCGCCCGGGGAATGGGCGCAGCTTGCCACCGCGCAATCGCGGCTGGCCAACGCCGCCACGCTGATCGTCGCCGCCGCGGACGCCATGACGGCACTGGTCGATGGTGACGACGCGATGAGCGTGCGCCTGGCGCAACTCGTGCATCGGATGGAAACGGCGGCCGCACACGATCCGGCGCTGGCCGACGTCGTGGCGCTGCTGGCGCCGGCGCGCATCCAGCTGGAAGAGGCGGCGCGTGCGCTGCGCGAGTACCAACGCCGCCTCGACCTCGACCCGGAGGAACACAAGCGCGTCGAGGAGCGGCTTTCCGCCATGCACGACATCGCCCGCAAGTATCGCGTGCGGCCCGAGGCGCTGCCCGAGCTCCTGGAAAGCACGCAGTCCGAACTCGCCGCACTGGCGGCCACCACCGACGCCGCCGCGCTGGCCGAGCGTGCCGCGTTGGCCGAGCGGGAATTTCAAAGCGCGGCCAAGCAGCTTGCGAAGAAGCGCCAGTACGCGGGCAACGAACTGGCGCATCGTGTCACCGCGGCGATGCAGCAGCTCGCCATGGAAGGCGGCCGCTTCGAGGTGAGCGCCGAGGCACTCGTCGCGCCGGCAAGCTATGGCCTGCAGGACCTCACGTTCTGCGTGGCCAGCCATCCCAAGCAGCCGCTGGCGCCGCTGGCACGCGTGGCCTCGGGCGGCGAACTCTCGCGCATCGCGCTGGCCGTGCAGGTGGCCGCGAGCGAGGCGGGACAGATTCCCACGTTGATCTTCGACGAAGTGGACAGCGGCGTGGGCGGCGCAGTGGCGGCCACCGTGGGGCAGCTGCTGCAGGGACTGGGCGCGCGCCGCCAGGTGCTGTGCGTCACCCACCTGCCGCAGGTGGCCGCCTGCGCCGATGCCCACCTGCGCGTCAGCAAGTCGGGCGACGCGGGCGGCGTGCGCTCCGAACTGGCTCTACTCGAACCCGTGCAACGCGTGGAGGAACTGGCGCGCATGCTGGGCGGCGCGGAGATCACCGCGAAGACACGCGCCAATGCGCGCGAATTGCTGGACGCCGGGAAGCGCAAGTCCGCTGCGCGGTGAAGCGGCACCCGCGCCCGCGTGTCGGCGCGCTATTCGCCCTTGAACCCGGAGGCCTTGATCACCGGCGCCCACTTCGCGGTGTCGTCCGCCATCAGCTTCGCCAGTTGCTGCGGCGTGGACCCCTGCACCTCCACGCCCATCTTCGTCAGGCGCTCCTTCACGTCGGGCATCTGCGTCACCGCGACGATCGCCCGGCTCAGCGCATCGACGACGGCGGCGGGCGTCTTCGCCGGCGCGTAGAACGCATACCAGCCGCTGCCCTCGATGCCGCTAAAGCCCGCTTCCTTGAACGTCGGGACGTTGGGCAGCAGCGGCGAGCGACTGGCCCCGGACGTGGCGAGCACGCGGATCTTGCCGCTGCGGTCGAGTTCGAGGAGTTCGATATGCGTGTCGATGCCGGCGGGAATCTGCCCGCCGACCAGGTCGTTCAGCATCGGCGCGCCGCCCTTGTAGGCAATGTGCTGCATGTCCACCCCCATGCCCCGGCCGATCATCGCGCCGAAGAAATGCGGCAGGCTGCCCGGCGCAGGCGACCCGAAGTTGGCCTGCAGCGGGTTGGCTTTGACCCACGCGACATACTCCTGCATCGTTTTCGCCGGATGCGAGCCGCCGACCGCGAAGCCGAACTGGAAGAAGCCGACGAGCGACAGCGGCGCGAAATCCTTGACCGGGTCGTAGTTGAGATTGGTGTAGATGAGCGACGCCAGCACCGGAACCACGATCGGCGCGAGCATGACGGTGGTGCCGTCGGGCACGGCACTCTTCAACGCCTCCGCGGCAATGCGCCCGCCGGCACCGGTGCGGTTCTCGACGATGACGGTCGTGCCCCACGGCTCGCGCAGTTTGTCGGCGAAGAGCCGCGCAATGATGTCGGCGCCGCCGCCGGGGGCGAAGCCCACGAGGACCTTGACCGGCGGCTTGTTCGTGGCGGGCGTCTGCGCCCACGACAGGGCCGGCGCAAGCAGCAGCGCGAAGGCACATGCCAGCGCGCGCGGGATCATTCCTTTCATTGCGTTCTCCTTGGGTGGCCGACCGTGCCACGTCTGCATCGCGTGTCTTTCGGTCTGCCGGATCGCCGGATGCGGCGCGTACCGCAGTCTAGCCGTTATCGCGGTCGTCGATCACGCCGACGCCGGCCCCGGGCCCCGTGCGCCGTGCCAGTCGAAGAGCGCGCCATTGTCGCTGGTCAGGAAACCGCTCGTTGCGGCGAAGGCACTGCGCATGCCGTCACATCGTCGTGCCTGGCGGCGGCCTCAGCCCGGTGCCGGCGCGAGGTCGCTGCCGATGACGTCGCGCAATGTCGCCATGCTCCGCCGCAGATGCGACTTCACCGTGCCGAGCGGCAGTCCCGTCTGGTCGGCGATCTCCTGCTGCGACAGGCCACGGTAGAAACTCAACGACACCAATTGCCGCCGCAACGGGTCGAGGCCCTCCAGCGCAACCTGAAGGCGGCTGCCCTGCTGCGCGGCGTACAGCAGATCCTGGGGACCCGGGTCGGGACTGGGCAGGCCTTCGTCGAATTCATCCTGCGCCGAGGCATGAGCATGCGGCGAGCGCATATGGCTGCGTACGGCATCCAGCGCGCGGGAGCGCGCAATCGTCAGCACCCACGCCGGAACCGAACCGCGGGCGCGATCGAAGCGCGGCGCCTGCCGCCATACCTGCCAGAACACGTCCTGCAGGACTTCTTCGGCGCTCCCGATGCTTCGGGTGATCTGCAAGGCCAATGAGTACACGGGGGCGCCGAGTCGACCGTATAGAGCGGCAAGCGCGGTTTCGTCCTGGTGCATCACCCGCGCCATGAGGCGCTCAAGCGATTCGTCCTGGGCGCCGGCGACCGTTGCCGCAGCGGCGGCCACCGGCTCCTGCGCCTCGTCCCAGTCGTCGTCGGAATCCGATGCGTCGGGTTCAAGGGGGACGAGGTCATCCATTTCCGGTGGCGGACCGGGCTGCGTCATTGGGTACCCTCGACATCATCGCTGACGGGGTCAGGCCCCGATTTGCACTTTTACCACGGTTAGGGCGGGACTCGGGCAGGACACAAACGGGCCTCACCCTCGTCGGTAGCCGGGCGGTCCATTCAGGATTTTGGAAGAATTCGCGAATTACTGCATCCAGTTGGCCGGTTTCGTCGGAATGACATGAGGGGCCATCTCAGGCAAACTTGCGTCGATCAGGACGCCCGGACCATGCCAGTGACCGCAGACAACCAACCCATCAACAAGGCTTCCACAGGGGAACATGACGAACTTTCCGCACTGTCGGGCCTGATCGCGGCCGAATTGAAGGTCAGAGGCCCCGACGCCCAGCGCGATGCAGTGATGGCATCCGCGTTACTGGATCGCGCCCGCCAGAGCGCCATTGCGCACCGCAACTACGTGACGCGGCGGCGCGAGGCCCGCTCCTATGCGGAGGTGACCGCCGGGATGCGTTCGTGCACGTTGCGCCTCGGCGACGGTGTGAGGATCGACCTGGTGCAGTTGGCGCCGGATGCTGCGCTCGCATGGCCCGCAGGTGTCCTGGCGCTGGAAGTTCTCGTCATGACGGGTACTTTGCATGTCGATTCCGGCCGCATGCTGAGCCAGCATGACCTTGGTGTGTTTCGCCAGTCCTCGCCGCCGCTTCGAGCGGGCAGCGCCGGGGCGCACCTGTATGTGCGCAGTCTGCTCGCCGTCGCGTCGTTGCCCGCGGCGGAGCAGCTTTGGTGGAGCAGCAACGACGCAACCCGCGCACCCGGCTGGGAGCCGCTGTCCGAAGGCGTCGAGATCAAGGGCCTGCGCTGCGTCGGCAACGTGGTGTCCACGCTGGCGCGCATTGCCCCGGGTGCGGTGGTGGTCGACCATGGTCACGGCCTGGACGAAGACTGCATGATGTTGCAGGGCGATCTCTTTCTTGGCGACATCCTCCTGCGCGAGAACGATTACCAGATGGCGCCCGCCGGCGGCACCCACGTCAACAGCATGAGCGATACCGGCGCCCTGTTCTACTTTCACGGGTGCATGCCGACGCCTGTTTGACCTGCGGCTTGCCGGCGCCCGCGTGCGCCCGCGCGTTTCAGCCTGCCCTGGAGATCCTCACGATCGCGTCGGAGCGTTGCGCAATCCCCGGCTGCAGCTCGATGCCCAGCCCGGGGCCGGGTGGTGCATCGATGGTGCCGTCGCGGATGTCGGGCAGCGCGGTCACCAGCTCGGTGTACCAGCCGGTGTAGAAGGCCCGCACCGTCTCCTGGATGAGCGCATTGGGAGCGTGCAGCGACAGATGAGTCGATGCGGTCAGCACCACGGGGCCAGTGCAGTCGTGTGGCGCCACCGGCAGCTGCCAGGCGTCGGCCATCGCGGCGATCTTGCGCGCTTCGGTGAGGCCGCCGCACCAGGCGATGTCGAGCATCACGATGCCGGCCACGCCGGTCTGCAGGTAGTCCTTGAAGCCGGCCTTGTAGGCCAGCGTCTCCGAAACGCAGATCGGCGCCTTCGAGTGCGGTGCGTATTGCCGCAGGAGGTCGAGCGAATCGAGCCGGATCGGATCCTCATGCCAGAACGTGTCGAACTCCGCCAGCGCCCGGGCGATGCGCTGCGCCGCCGGCAGCCGCCACAGCGAATGGAACTCGACCATGATGTCCATCTTCGAGCCAACCGCCTTGCGTATCCGGCGAAACGGCTCGAGCGCCGTGTCGAGTTCCGCGGCGCTGATGTCGAGACCGTGCGTCCGCTCGGCCGCAATGTCGAAGGGCCAGATCTTCATGCCCGTGATGCCCTGCTCCAGCAGCGACAGCGCCACTTCGTCGGCCCGATGCAGGAAGCCCTCGAGATCCTCGTACGGACCCGCGGCGCTGCCGGTGCCCCAGTTGGCCACGGACTGCGCTCGCGCATCGCGGATGTACTGATAGCCCGCGCAGGTGTTGTAGATGCGGATGCGCTCGCGGCTGCGGCCGCCCAGCATCTGCCACACCGGCTGGTTGCAGGCCTTGCCGAAGAGATCCCACAGCGCAATATCGAGCGCGGAGTTGCCGCGGGTCTCGACGCCGGCGCTGCGCCATCCGAGGTATCCCGTGACGTCGCGATTACGGGCTTCGATCTGCAGCGGATCGCGGCCCAGCACCTTCGGGGCGATCCACTCGTGCACGTAGGTCTCGACCGCCGCCGCACCCATGAACGTTTCGCCCAGGCCGACCAGGCCCTCGTCGGTGTGCACGCGAACCCAGATCAGGTTCGCAAACTCCTGCAGGCGAATCGTTTCAAGGGCCGTAATTTTCATGGACTGAACCGGCGGGCACCACAATTGAGAGGGACCGCGCGCCCGGAAGCAGTGCAACGCTTCCGGGGAACGGCGGCATGCACCATCGGCAGGCGCCCTACTTCCTGATTTTCTCCAGCTCGACCATCATCAGTTTCACCGTGTCCTCGCCGATCACCGACGCGTTCTTCTCATAGACCGGCTTCACCTTGTCGCGCATGCGCACCTGCTCGGCCGGCGTGATTTCGTTCACGTTCATGCCCTTGGCGCGCAGATTCTCGAGCGACTTGCCGGCTGGCAGGATGGCAGGCAACACCCGGGGACTGCTCAAGCGGTCTGACCAGTTTCCGGCGCGGCGACCCTCGGGGGACGGCGTCTTGCGCGCTCGCGCGGGCTCGGCGCCGCTGGCGCGCATGCTGGGCGGCGCGATGAACCGCAACGGGATGGTCAATCGATACGCGCGCCCGAATCCTTCGTGACCTTGGCCCATTTCACAACTTCGCCGCGGACGAAAACAGCGAACTGCTCCGGCGTGTTGCCGCCGCCGGCGGCCCCCTGCGCCATCCACAGGTCCTTCAACTCCGGGCGCTGCAATGCCTTCGCGACTTCCGTCTGCAGCTTGTTCACGATGTCGGTCGGCGTACCAGCCGGAGCCCATATGCCGTACCACGTGGTCACCTCGTATCCCGGTACGCCCGCCTCCGCCATCGTGGGGATCTCCGGGAACGCCGGCGACCGGCCAGGCGTGGTCACCGCAAGTGCACGCAACTTGTTGGCGCGAATCTGCGGCGCGCTGCTGCCCATGCCGTCGAACATGAGATCGACCTGGCCGCCGATTAAGTCCTGCATCGCGGGGCCTGCACCCTTGTACGGAACGTGGTTCATCTTCGTGCCGGTCATGGTCATGAAGAGCTCCGGCGCGAGGTGATGCGACGTGCCGTTGCCCGCAGATCCGAAGTTGAGCTTGCCAGGATTGGCCTTGGCATAGGCGATGAGTTCAGTGATCGAATTGATCGGCAGCTTGGGATAGACGACCACGACATTGGGGACCACCGCCACCAGCGTTACCGGCATCAGGTCGCGTTCGAGGTCGTAGGGCAGCTTCGAGTACACGCTCACCGCGATCGTGTGATGGACGGCACCCACCAGGAAGGTGTAGCCATCGGGCGGCGACTTGGCAACGATGTCGGCACCGATGGTGCCGCCGGCGCCGCCGCGATTGTCGATGAAGAACGACTGGCCGAGTTGCTGCGACAGCGCAGCCGCCAGCGGCCGTGCAAATGCATCGGTGCCCCCGCCTGCCGGGAACGGCGACACCAGCTTGACGGGTTTCGTGGGCCACGCCTGGGCAAGCAACAACGAGGGCGTCAACAGGCATGCCAATGCGCACGCGAGTGCGCGCAGAGTCCTGGATTTCATTGCATCCTCCAAAGTGGGCGGCCGCATCAAGTCTTGCAAGCTTGCTGGTCGGCCAATGCATCCGGCCTTCGCGGCGACACCGTCAGTCTAGCCGAGAACGACCGCGGCCGCTCTCGTCAGCGGCGATCAATGACCGGTGGCGGGCGCCGCCAGACGCGTGTTCCTTCGACGATGCGCGTCAAAGTCGCATGTCCGGTCACCCATTCACTTCTTCCCGGACGGCGCCTTGCGCGCTCGCGCGGGTTCGGCGCCGCTGCCGCGGAACGCAATCGCGGTCTCGAAGGCCGCCTTGGTGAAGGCGAGCACGGCACCGAAGTCCTCGTCGGACAGCCGGCGCGCCGCATCGCTGCTGCGATAGATGTTCGCGAATTCGCGCTCGCGTCCGGCCTGCACTGCGAACCGGCCGATCCCCAAGCTCTCGAGTGTTTGCCAGACGCCGGGGTTGTACGAGCGGGTGAAGCGCATGACGAACGAAATCGGATCGTTGCGTCCCAGCACCGAAGCGAGGCGCAGGATGATTTCGAACGGCAGCGCGACCTTGCCGTTCTCGACCAGGTCGAGCAGCGTGGGGTCGTCGAGATTGATCGCCTCGCCGACTTCCTTGAGACTCAGGCCCGCCGCCTCGCGCATGCCGCGCAGCACGTTGCCGGTCCTGGCCAGCGCGCGCCGTTGCTCGGGCTTGATCAGGATGGCCTTGGCCGCGCCGATGGACGCATCGGCGGCAGCGCCGGCCACGCCCAGCACCGAGTCCGACCAGGACCGGACCTGGCGCGCGACGCCGACCAGCGTCGACTCAGCGGACGGCGGCTTGTCCTCGCGTGCGCGTGCAGCCGCGGATGGCGCGGATTTTCTGGTGATGCGTTTTCTGGGAGTGGGCACGGCTGTTCCTCACGCGTAAGCAATATGAACTCGACTGGGACGATGCGGAACCGGCGCTGCTTGCGCAGGGATCGCGGTTGCGACCCGCGCCAAGGCAATGCATCCGCGCCCAGTCCGCAACCCGCCACGGTCACAAGATTGGGGCAATAATACCCGCACGCGAACGCTGCGCCCGCTCAATCCTCGAGCAGGGTGCGCAGCATCCAGGCGGTCTTCTCGTGCACTTCGAGGCGCTGCGTCAGGAGATCGGCCGTCGGCTGGTCATTGGCAGCGTCAACGATCGGGAGCAACGCGCGTGCCGTGCGCGCCGTGGCCTCTTGCGCCGCGACGAGGTGGCGGATCATGGCTGTGGCCTTGGGCACGCCTTCGACCTCCTTGATGGAGGCCAGCTCGGCGAACTTCCGGTAAGTCCCCGGGGCGGGATGGCCAAGCGCGCGGATGCGCTCGGCGATCACGTCGAGCGCCGTCCACTGCTCGGTGTACTGGGCCATGAACATCTGATGCAGGCTGTTGAAATGCGGCCCGGTCACGTTCCAGTGGAAGTTGTGCGTCATCAAATAGAGCGTGTAGCTGTCGGCAAGCAGCGCCGCCAGCCCCTTCACGATCTTCGTGCGCTCGCCGCCGCTGATTCCGATGTCGATCGCAGGGGCCCTGGTCTTCGTGGTGTTCATGTTCGAATCTCCTTTGAGGTCAATTGTGCGAGCGCCTCCCGCAATGCCCGCCGCTCCTGTGGCGAAGGATCGGTGCCGGGGAAGACGTGCGTCGTGTGCGGCTCGCGGTCGAGCCAGAAGAGGCCCGTGACCCTGGCCGCTTCCTCCGCCGCCGCAAGCCAGGTGATGGTATCCGCACCCTGCTCCGCCGTGCGCAGGAAGCGCCGGGTGATCGCGTGAAAGGCCGGCAGCGAACCGGCGACACCCGGCGTATCCGCCCAGCCAGGATGCATCGAATGCACGACCACGCCGCTGTTGCGCAATTGTTCCGCCCACCATTCCGTCAGCGTGACGAGGGCACGCTTGGTGCGGGCGTAGGCGCGGCTGCCGTCGTAGGTGCCGTTTTCATATTGCAGGTCGTCGAGGACGAGGCCGGTGGCATACATGCCGCCGGAAGCCACGTTGATGATTCGCGACGGCGCCGACTGGATCATGCGCGGCAGCAGCATCTCGGTCAGCAGGCAGGGTGCGAGCAGGTTCGTGGCCAGCGTGGTCTCGTTGCCCTCCGCAGTCATCGTCCGCTGGTTGAGCAGAACGCCGGCGTTGTTCACAAGGACATGGATCCGGGGCTCGGTGTCGAGCAGCTTGCGCGCAAGCTTGCTGACATCGGCGAGCAGGGAGAGGTCGGCGAGCGCCACCGCGACATTGTCGTTGCCGGTCGCGGCGACGATTTCGCGCCGGGCGTCCGCCGCCTTGTCGCCATTGCGGCCCACCAGGATCACCCGCGCGCCAAGCTCGGCCAGCTGCGAGGCGGCCGCCCGGCCCAGGCCCGACGTGGCGCCGGTAACCACCACGGTGCGGCCGCGCAGCGACACCGCCAGCGGCTTCCAGCTCCGCTTGCGCCAGCGATAGCCGAGGCTGGTGAAGCCCAGCAGACCGGGCACGATCAGGCGATCCTGCAGATCGGTCAACCGGCTGCGCCCGGGCGCGGCGGATGCGTGGCTTGATCCCGCCTGGCGGCCGTGCGTCATGGCCGGATCGCCGCCGGCTACCGGGTTGCGGCCGGCAGCAGGTCGGCCCGGCCCACGATGGATGCCGTGGCCATCAGTTCGCCGAGCAATGCCATCGATGCGGTGCCGGAAACGCCGTACGGATCGAGCGTCGCGCTCTCCGAATACTTGAGCAGCACGGACGCATTCACGCGTTCGAGGTTCACGAGGCCCATCGACCAGTGGGCGAATCGTCGCTCGCTGATCTCCTCGTAGGAAAGGATCACCACGTCCTTGTGCCGGGCATCCGCAGCGATCTGGTTGTACAGCGCATTGACCTGCATGCGACCGCCCTCCAGCAACTGCAGGAAGAGGCGCCCGCTCGAGCAGAGAACCCCCGTGATCCCGCTTGCCGGATTGTGGGACTTGGACTGCGACAGGATCGTCATCAGTTCTTCCTGCGAGACATCGTCGACCGCCCTGCTTGCATACAATAAGCGCACCAGCATGGAATTCTCCCTTGTTGAGATATGGTTCAGCCGTTCTTCCTGCTCAGCAGCGAGAGAAACTCGCGCCGCAGATCGGGATCCTTGAGGAACGAGCCGCGCATCACGCTGTTGGTCATGCGGGAATCGGCGTCCTTGACACCCCGCCAGTGCATGCAGAAGTGGTCGGCCTCGATCACGATCGCCAGACCATCCGGCTTCA
>JANNYI010000253.1:0-3163 GCA_031410015.1 Betaproteobacteria bacterium
TGCGCGCCGAGATCAAGGCACTGCACCAGCGGCTGAAGACCACCACCGTCTACGTCACCCACGACCAGGTCGAGGCGATGACGATGGCCGATCGCATTGTCGTGATGCACGATGGCCGCATCGAGCAGATCGGCGCGCCGCTCGAGCTCTACGATCATCCGGAGAACCTGTTCGTGGCCCTGTTCTTCGGTTCGCCGGCGATTATTGTCGTCAACGGCAACGTGGGGGGGGCGGGCGGGCAGGCGTTCGTCGAGGTGGGCGGCGGCATTCAATGGCCGCTGTACCAGAGCCCCGGTGCCGACGGGCAGGCGGTGGCCTACGGCATCCGCCCCGGCGACCTGACACTCACCGCACCCGACACGGCCAACGCCGTGCAGGGTGAAATCGTCGTCGTGGAGCCCACCGGTGCGGAAACCGAGTTGGTCATCCAGGCGGGCGAGGCCACGCTGACGCTCGTCACGCACGGCCGCACCACCGTCAATCCCGGCGACCGCATCGGCCTCGCGGTCGATCCGGTCAAGGTCCATGTGTTCGATCAAGGGACCGGCGCGCGGCTGGCGGCGTGAGAAGCGCAAATCCGTAGGCGGGGCTTCAGTCTCGCATGCCGCAACACGAGGCTGAAGCCTCGTCTACAACGCGGTTCAATTCTTCAACTACCTTACCTATTCCCATCATGAGCAAAGCAGCCCCCAAGAAAAAGCGCGAACTGCGTTCCCAGCAATGGTTCGGCCTCGACGATCGCGACGCGATCACGCACCGCTCGTGGATGAAGAACCAGGGCATCCCCAACGACCAGTTCGATGGCCGGCCCGTGATCGGCATCTGCAACACGTGGTCGGAGGTCACGCCTTGCAATGGCCACTTCCGCGACCTGGCCGAGCAGGTCAAGCGCGGTGTGTGGGACGAAGGTGGCTTTCCCCTCGAGTTTCCGGTGATGAGCCTCGGCGAGACGCTGATGCGGCCCACGACGATGCTCTTTCGCAACCAGACGTCGATGGACGTGGAGGAGTCGATCCGCGCCAATCCCTTCGATGGCGTCGTGCTGCTGATGGGCTGCGACAAGACCACGCCGGCACTGCTGATGGGCGCGGCGTCGTGCGACCTGCCCACGATCGGCGTCTCCGGCGGCCCGATGCTGAACGGCAAGTACCGCGGCACGGACATCGGGTCCGGCACGATGGTATGGAAGGTGACCGAGATGCTGAAGACCGGCGAGATGAAGCCGGCCGACATGCTCGAGGTGGAGTCGTGCATGTCGCGCTCCCCGGGCCACTGCATGACGATGGGCACCGCATCGACGATGGCCTCGATGGTCGAGGCGTTGGGCATGGGCCTGCCCACCAACGCGGCCATTCCTGCCGTGGATTCGCGCCGCAAGGTGCTGGCGCGCGAGGCCGGACGGCGCATCGTCCACATGGTGCACGACGACGTGCGGATGTCGCAGATCCTCACGAAGGAAGCTTTCGAGAACGCGATCATGATCAATGGCGCCATCGGCGGCTCCACCAACGCCGTGGTGCATTTGCTGGCCATCGCAGGGCGCATGGGCATCAAGCTGTCGCTCGACGACTGGGATCGGCTGGGCCGCGACGTGCCGTGCCTCGTCAATTTGCAGCCGTCGGGCAAGTACCTGATGGAGGACTTCTACTACGCCGGCGGCTTGCCGGTGGTGATCCGGGAGCTCGGCAAGTTCCTGCACAAGAAGGCGCTCACGGTCAACGGCAAGACGCTCTGGGACAACAGCAAGGACGCCGCCAACTACAACACCGACGTGATCACGCCGATCGCCAAGCCGTTCAAGCCGCTGGGCGGCATCGCGGTGTTGCGCGGCAACCTGGCCCCCGACGGCTGCGTGCTGAAGCCGTCGGCGGCCACGCCGAAGCTGCTGAAGCATAAAGGCAAGGCCGTGGTGTTCGAGAACATCGAGGACCTGCACATGCGCATCGACGATCCCAGGCTCGACGTCGATCCGTCGTCGGTGCTGGTGCTGAAGAACTGCGGACCGAAGGGCTATCCCGGCTTTCCGGAAGTCGGCAACTTCGCGCTGCCTGCCAAGATCCTGAAGAAGGGCATCACCGACATGATCCGCATTTCGGATGCGCGGATGTCGGGCACGGCGTACGGCACCGTTGTCCTGCATACGGCGCCGGAGGCGGCCGCCGGCGGCCCGCTGGCGCTGGTGCGCAACGGCGACCTGATCGAGATCGACGTGGCCAAGCGCAAGATCCACCTGCACGTGGCGGACGAGGAACTGGCCAAGCGCAAACTGAAGTGGAAGCCGCTGCCGCCGCACGCCACGCGTGGCTGGGTCAAGCTCTACTGCGACACGGTGCTGCAGGCCGATCGTGGTGTGGATCTCGATTTCCTCGTCGGCAAGTCGGGCGCCAAGGTGGGCAAGGTCAGTCACTGATTCGCGGAGCAGGTGGCCAGGCGGGGCTTGGCGCCCAACGTCGGCCGCACCGATCATCCCCGCATGGCTGCCGCTCCCGACTACCTCAATCCCGGCCTGACCGATGGCTTGCGCCGCGTGCGCATGCCGGTGGTCGACGCCACCGACGACGCGTTGCGCGGCTACGGCTTCCTGGTCGACGATCGCGACGCGTGCCGGATCGAGATCGTCCGCTGGCCTGCGCAAGGGTGGCGCACCGTCGACGAGGATTCGGGTAACGAAGGCGGTACCACGCAGGGCGTATTCGTCAGCGAGTGGAAGGGCGACATTCTCTACGGACGCAACGAGGCCGTCGGCGGGCACTACGTGCTGGCGTATGCCACCGAGCCATCCGTCGCGGTCGAAACGCATGCGCGCGAGCCGGCGCAGATGCTGCTGTGGCATTGCAACTACCATCCGGACGGCGGGCAGCTCTTCTTTCCGCTCGATGCCCGCACGTACTACGTGCCGCTGGCCTTGCCCGGCGACGACGTGCAGCCCGAGGACTTCGTGTGCTTTCGCTGCGATGGCCGGCGCGGGCTCTACATCCATCCCGATGTCTGGCACGAGGGGGTGTTCGCGCGCTCCGGCACGCAGCGCTTCTTCGACTGCCAGGGGGCGGTGCACGCGCGCGTGTCCATCGATTTCGCCCGCGAATTCGGCTGCCTGCTCGAGGCGCCGTTGGACTAGGTTCGGAGGTGCGGTGCAGGCGAGGCTGTAGGCGAGGCTGTAGGC
>JANNYI010000254.1:0-2614 GCA_031410015.1 Betaproteobacteria bacterium
CGGGGGGGCCCCAGGGGGGGGGGCCCCCCCTCAACCATCACAACCTCTTTCTGTTTTTCACCTTGTGGGGGCGGTTTCCCCCCGGGGTCTAGGGGGGCCTCACCCCCCGCCTACAGGTCCCATGGCCCATGGCGCCGCGGCGTTCAGGCGCCGGTGCGGTTGCGCAGCAGCCGCTGCTGCTCCCGAGCCCAGTCACGCTCCTTGATGGACTCGCGCTTGTCGTGCTGCTTCTTGCCCTTGGCAAGGCCGACTTCGAGTTTGATGCGGCCGGTGCGAAAATGCAGGTCGAGCGGGGCCAGCGTGTAGCCCGCGCGCTCCACCTTCCCCACGAGGCGGTTGATCTCCTCGCGGTGCATCAGCAGCTTGCGCGAGCGCGTGGGATCGGCGTGCACGTGGGTGGAGGCCGTGGCCAGCGGCGAGATGTGCGCGCCGATCAGCATGATCTCGGCGTTCTTGATCACGACGTAGGCTTCCTTGATGTTGGCGCGCCCGGCCCGGATGGCCTTCACCTCCCAGCCTTCGAGGGCCAGGCCGGCCTCCACGCGTTCCTCGATAAAATAGTCGTGGAACGCTTTCCGGTTTTCGACGATGCTCATGACGGATCCGATCGTGCCGCCGAACAGGCGACTGGTTCAACGTATGTTAACAACCTCTGGAACATCGACATGCCCCGCGTCGTGAAATCGGTACTGATTCCTTACAGCGCCCGGCAGATGTTCGACCTCGTCGACGACGTCACCGCCTATCCGGAGTTCCTGCCCTGGTGCAGCGGGGCCACCGTGCTCGCCCAGGCTGCAGCCACCAAGACGGCCCGCCTCGAGATCGACTATCGCGGCGTGCGGGCGCACTTCACGACCGACAACATCAGCGTGCCGGGCAAGTCGATCGTCGTGGTGCTGAAGGACGGACCCTTTCGCCAGTTGAATGGCGAGTGGCGGTTTCGCGCGCTGGCCACGCGGGCCAGCAAGGCGGAGTTCTCGCTCAACTACGAATTCGCGACGGTCGTGCTCGAAGGCATTGTCGGGCCGGTGTTCAACCACATCGCCAACACGTTCATCGACGCGTTTGTCCGCCGCGCCGAGGCCACGTGCGAACCGCCGGCACCGGGGTGATGCTGGCCGTCACGGTCATCTACGCGGCGCCGGGCGTCGAGGCGGTCGTGGCGCTCGAACTTCCGGCCTCCGCCACGGTGGCGGACGCGGTTGCCGCAAGCGGCCTGCCCGCGCGCCTGCTGCTGGATCCGGCAGCCATCGCGTTTGCCATCTTCGGCCAGCGCGCGGACCCCGCCACGCCGTTGCGCAGCGGCGATCGGATCGAACTGACGCGACCGCTGCTGATCGATGCCAAGGCCGCGCGCCGAGCCCGCGCCGCCCTCGCGCGCAAGCGTTGACGCAACCCGGGCGTTGCGCGTTTGTCGCCAATCCGCGACAATGGAGGGATGCCCGCACCGGTCCCACGCCGCTTTTCGCTTGCCGTTACCTGCCTCGCCTGCGCGCTGGCATGGCCCACCGCGCATGCCAAGGACGCGCCGGCCACGCGTACGCTGACGGCGTCGGCGCTCGAAACGGCGGGCAAGGTGTGGAGCGGCGCGCAGGACGTCGCGATCTACGCGCTGGGCCTGATCGGCGTCGACTACCGGTTCGGCGGCAACTCGCCCGACAGCGGTCTCGACTGCAGCGGTCTCGTGCGTTACGTGTTCCAGGAAGTCACCGGCGTCACGCTGCCGCGCACGTCGCGGGAGATGAGCAGCATTGGCAGCAAGATCGCGCTGGGCGACCTGAAGCCGGGCGATCTCGTATTCTTCAACACCCGGCGGTTCCAGTTCTCGCACGTCGGCATCTACCTTGGCGACAACCGCTTCATCCACGCGCCGTCCAGCGGTGGTGAAGTGGAGATTGCGCGCCTGTCCGAGTCGTACTGGCAAAAGCATTTCGACGGCGCCCGCCGCCTGGTGGGCGTGCTGCCGGCGCTGATGCCCAGCATGATCTCCCCGGCCCTGGCGGACACGCCGATGTTCCCCGCGTCGGCGGCGCCTGTCGGCGTGGTGCCCGACGCGGTTTCCGCTACGCGCTGATCACTCGGTCGCGCCGGCGCGTTTCAGCGCCGCGGCAATCGCCTTCTCGTTGCCACGATTGGCCCAGGACAGCGCGGACGCGCCGTTCTGGTTGCGCTTGTTGACGTCCGCGCCCTTGGCCAGCAGCAGCGTGGCGGCGGGGCCCTTCCCTTCGCGGATGGCCATCATCAGTGCCGTGGTGCCGTTGGGCGATTGGGCGTTGATGTTGGCGCCCTCGGCCAGGAGGTAGGTGATCATCGCTTCATGCCCGCCGGCGGCAGCATAGATCAGCGGTGTCCACCCCGGCCCGTCGATTTCCGCACCCTTCAGCCGCAGCTTTCTTGCGATCTCAATATTGCCCACCAGCGCGGCGGCCATCAGCGCGGTATCGCCGGTGGATGTCCGGCCATTGACCTTGGCGCCGCCGGCAAGCAACGCATCGACGGCGCCGGCGGAGCCGTTGCGCGCGGCGAGTACCAGCATCGTCACCCCTTGGTCGTCCACCGCATTGGCGTCGGCGCCCTTGGCCAGCAACTCCCTGACCTGCGCCGCCCGGTCGTT
>JANNYI010000255.1:0-4576 GCA_031410015.1 Betaproteobacteria bacterium
GGCGAGGCTTCAGCCTCGCATGCACGCGAGGCTGAAGCCTCGCCTACAGGTTCAACAACAGAACGTGTTGCAGAGGTTAGCGGTCGGCCAGCACCGCTTGCGCCGCCGCGACCCCGCTGCGCACGGCCGCTTCCAGCGTGGCGGGAAATTCGGCATCGACGTAGTCGCCGGCCAGGTAGAGGCCAGGCGCCAGCCGCGGTGCAGCCGGACGCGGCCGTCCGGGTGTGCATGCGTAAGTGGCGCGTTTTTCGACGATCACCTGCGACCACACGCACGCCGGCCAGTCTGGGCGCAAACGCCGCAATTGCGCATCCACGGCACGGACCAGTTCGGCATGCGGCAGCTGCAGGTGCGGCCCGTCGGCGCTGATGATCGCGGCCACCATCTGCGCGATGGCCAGGCGCGCCGGATCGGCTGACGCCCGCGCCAGCACGTCGGGCCGGTCCACCAGCCACTGCCCGGGCGCGTCGTCGAGGCGCACGATGGGGGCGGGGAGCGGCATGCGGCGCTCGCAACCGAGCCATACGGTGGTGATGGATTCGTAGCGCAGCAGTTGCAGCACGTCGATGGCCGCTTCCAGCGCGGGCGCACCCGCCACGAATTCCGGTGCCAGTGCCTGCGCGACCTGGTGCGGCCCGACGGCGACGATCACCGCTGCGGCCTCGACCGCGCGCTCACCGCTGGCCAGCATGGCGCGTTCCGAACTTGCGGCCAGCACCTGCGCGCGCCGCCCCAACGACACGGTGCCCCCGGCGGCCACGATCGCGCGCTGCGCCGCTTCAGGGAAGAATGCGGAGAGGTCTTCGGCGGCCAGCACGAAGTCGCTTGCGTCGGCGGCGCCGGCGAAGGAGGCGCGCAGCACATTGGCGAATACCTGCGCCGAGGCTGTCGCGGCCGGCGTGTTGAGCGCGGCGAGGCACAGCGGCTCCCACAGTTGCGTGGCCACCCGCCGCGGCAACGGACGCAGCATCGTGGCCACCGTTTCCGCAGCGGGGCGCACGAAGCCCTGGCGTTGCAAAGTCGAGAACCAGCGCAGGTTGGCGATGCGTTCGCGCCACGAGAGTCCGCGCGCGGTGAGCAGGCCCGCAAGCAGGCCGAGCCGTCCCGGCGCGGTGCGCGCGATCAAAGTCATCGCCTCCGGCTGCGACGGCGCGAAAGGGACGAGGGTCAAGGGTCGGCGGAGCAGGTGCTGGCGCAGCGCGACGCGACCATGCACGCGCTCCAGCAGCGCCAGCGTCTGCGTGTAGGCGCCCAGCAGCAGGTGCTGGCCGTTGTCGAGCGGCAGTCCGTCGCGGTCCACGCGGCGCGCGCGGCCGCCCAGTACCGGCCCCGCTTCGTGCAGCGTCACGGGGACGCCGGCATCGGCCAGCGTGAGCGCCGCGGCGCAACCGGCCCAACCGCCCCCGATCACCGCCACCGGCGGGGTCACGCGGCGCGGGATGTCTTCCACGCGATGTAGAGCTTGCGCAGGGGCGTGAGCGACATGCGCCGGTCGAGCACGCGATAGCCGTCGCGCGCGATCTCGGCCAGCAGCGTCTGGTAGATGCCGGCCATGATGAGGCCGGTGCGCTGGGCGCGCCGGTCGGCGGCGGGCAGCTGCGCCAGCGCCCGGGCATACCACTCCCGCGCGCGGTCGACTTCAAAGGCCATCAACCTGGCAAAGGACTCGCTGTAGTCGGCGCGCAGCAGCGACGACGGCGCGACGCCGAAGCGCGTCAGGTCCTCCTGCGGCAGGTAGATGCGGCCGCGGCGCGCATCCTCGCCGACATCGCGACAGATGTTGGTGAGCTGGAACGCGATGCCGAGGTCGCGGGCGTAGCCCAGCGTGGCCGGCTCGGTGTAACCGAAGATCGAGGCCGACATGAGGCCCACCACGCCGGCGACCCGATGGCAGTACCGTTCGAGCGTCGCGAAATCGAGATAGCGCGTTTGCTCGAGGTCCATCGCCATGCCGTCGATCACCGTCTGGAGGTGGGCCTCCGGCAACGCGAAATCGCGCACGATCGGGACCAGCGCCTGCGCCACCGGATGCGCAGGCGCGCCGGCGTAGATTTTCGCCACCTCCTGTCGCCACCATGCAAGCTTGGCGCGGGCCACCGCGGGGTCGGCCACTTCGTCGACCACGTCGTCCACTTCGCGGCAGAACGCATACAGCGCGGTGATCGCGCGCCTTCGCGGCGGCGGCAGGAACAGGAAGCTGTAGTAGAAGCTCGAGCCGCTTTTGGCGGCCTTCTGCTGGCAATACTCGTCGGGGGTCATGCGGCGCGGGCGCGGGAGGGCAGCAGCGCATGGTACGCGACCACGCACCAGTCGCGCGCGGCAAGCTGCGGACGATGCGCGAACACATCGCCGCCCACGCGGTCGATGCGATCGAGGATGCGCAGGCCGCCGGCGATCACGGCCGACAGCTCGAGTCCAAGGCGCCACGGCAAGGCGCGGGTGAGCGGCCGGCCCGAGACGAGCAGGGCGCGGGCGCGCGCCGTCTGGAACGCCAGCAGCGCGCGCCAGCGGTCGTCGCTCGTGCCGGCGGCGATCTGCGTCAGCGGCACGCCAAAGCGGTCGAGGTCCTCCTGCGGCAGGTACACGCGGTCCTTGTGCCAGTCGACGGCGATGTCCTGCCAGAAGTTGGTGAGCTGCAGGCCGGTGCAGATCGCATCGCTTTGTTGCAGGTTGGCCGGCGATTCGGCGCGATACAGCGCCAGCAGCAGGCGCCCCACCGGATTGGCCGAGCGGCGGCAGTAGTCGTCGAGGTCGGCGTACGTGGCATAACGACCGACCGTGACGTCCTGCGTGAACGCCGACAGGAGGTCGTGAAACGGCGCCATGGGCAGCGCATGTTCGCGAATGGCGGCGGCCAGCGCGGGGAAGGGCGGTTCGGCGGGCGTTGCACCGGCCTCGATGCGATCGAGCGCGCGATCGTAGGCCGTCAGCGCCGCGATGCGCTCCCCGGCCGGCGCGTCGCCTTCGTCGGCCAGGTCGTCGGCGGCGCGGGCAAACCGGTAGATGGCCACCACGGCGGGGCGCAGGGCTGCGGGCACGAGTCGCGACGCGACGGGAAAATTCTCGTAATGGCCGACGGACAAGCGAATCTCGCGAAAACGGGGGATAAGGACAAGCCAGCATCGGGCTCCCCGGTGCCCGTGCGCACGGTTGGCTGGCATGAACCGGGCCGATCCGCTATACTAACCCGTTGCGCGAAAGCGGCGTTCCCGACCTGCTGGATGCCTGCCGGCCAAGTGCGGCGACATTCGCGGCACGGCGCCATCAACGCCCTCGCGGCCGGCGAAAGTGGCGGAATTGGTAGACGCACCAGCCTTAGGAGCTGGCGGGGCAGCCCGTGGGGGTTCGAGTCCCCCCTTTCGCACCATCCCTTGCAAGTCCAACCACCGTATCAAGGATTCATACGAGCATGCAAAGCACGCTGGAAACCCTGGGTCAACTCGAACGCCGGCTGTCCGTTGCCGTGCCCGTGCAATCGATCGAAGGCGAGGTCGAGAAGCGCCTCGCGCGCCTGGCCAAGACCGTCAAGATTCCGGGCTTTCGCCCCGGCAAGGTCCCCATCAAGATGGTGGCGCAGCAGTACGGTCCGCAGGTCCGCTCCGACGTCATTTCCGATGCCGTGCAAACCAGTTTCAACGACGCCGTGCGCGAGCAGAACCTGCGCGTGGCCGGCTACCCGCGCATCGAGCCCAAGGCGCAGCCCTCGGCCGACGGCAGCCTCGAGTTCTCGGCGGTCTTCGAGGTCTACCCCGAAGTCACCGTGGGCGATGTCTCCAGCGTCACCATCGAGCGGCCCGTGGCCGAAGTCACGGCGGCCGACCTCGACCGTACGCTCGACGTGCTGCGCAGGCAGCGCGCCGTGTTCGAAGCGGTCACGCGACCCGCGCAGGCGGGCGATCGCGTCACCGTCGACTTCACCGGCTCGATCGACGGCGTGGAATTCCCCGGCGGCCAGGCCAAGGACTTTGCCATTGCCCTTGGCGAAGGTCGCATGCTCCCTGAGTTCGAGGCGGCCGTGATGGGTGCCTCGGCCGGCGAAGCGAAGTCGTTTCCGCTGACGTTTCCGGCCGATTATCACGGCAAGGAAGTGGCCGGCAAGACAGCCACGTTCGCGCTGGCGGTGAAGGAAGTGGCGCAGGCCAACATTCCGGCGCTGGACGCCAAGTTCGCCACCGCGTTCGGCATCAAGAGCGGCAAGGTCGAAGACCTGCGCAGCGAAGTCGAAGCCAATTTGAAGCTCGAGCTGAAGCGCAAGCTCGAGGGCCTCCTCAAGGATCAGGCCATGAAGGGCCTGCGCGACAAGACGCAGGTCACGCTGCCCAAGTCGCTCGTCGACCTCGAAGCCGTCCAGCTGATGCGCCGGATGGGTGCCAATCTCGAGCAGCAGGGCATGAAGGCCGAGGACATCAAGCTGACGCCCGACCTCTTCCGGCCGCAAGCCGAAGAGCGCGTGGCCCTCGGCCTGATCCTGGGCGAGCTGGTGCGCAAGGAAGGTCTCCAGGCCAAGCCCGAGCAGGTGATGGCGATGGTGAGCGACGTGGCGCAGACTTACGAACAGCCCGAGGCCGTCGTCCGC
>JANNYI010000256.1:0-4239 GCA_031410015.1 Betaproteobacteria bacterium
CAAGTTCGCGCGCGTGACGGTGAAATAATGGCGCTGATTGGGCGTGTCGCAGGTGGAATTAAATAGGGACAGACCACCATTGATCGCGCCAATTCAAGCGCGATCAATGGTGGTCTGTCCCTATTTAATTCAGGCGGATGGGCGCGCACCGATCCGCGGGCTACGCTGATATCCCCGGATTGCCCTGCATGCCCTCGATGACGGGCAGGTTGAGCGTGCGCGGCGGAATGGTCTTCTGCGCGCGAAGATATCGCGCGACGAGATCCCAGATCGGCTCGCCACCCACAGCGCGTGCGTCCTCCGACACCGGCGCCCAACCGGCCACCTTGTAGGTCTTGTCGGCGGCGATGGGCTGGCCGTTCAGTTCCATCCGGGTGATGCGTGAACCCATGGCCGCCTTGGGGTCGATTGCATACTTCATGCCGCCCACGCGCACCATGTCGCCGCCCTGCTGGTAGTACGGGTCGGGATTGAACAGGTTGTCGGCAACGTCCTCGAGAATGGTCTTGATCGTGGCGCCGGAGAGGTCGTTGCGGGTGACGTACGGATAGGTGATCGCAGTCTGGTCCATCAGGTGCTCCATCCGGATCGCCTGTCCGGGCAGGAGCGTGGTACCCCACCGGAACCCCGGCGAGAACGCGATCTGCGCATCCTTTTCTGCCAAAAGCGCTTCCAGGATCAGCTGATCGGATGTGCCGTTGAAGTTGCCGCGGCGATACAGCAGGCCTTCAGTCGTCGCGAGTTTCTCACCGAGCTTGGCCTCGTACGGCGCGCGAATGCGCTTGATCAGCGCATCCATCGCCGCATCCGGCGGCAGCAGCGCGCTGAACACCGGCAGCAGCCGATACCGGAAATCGGCGACCTTGCCGCCCTTGACGTCGAGATCGAGCACCGCCAGGAACTTGCCGTTGCTGCCGGCATTGGTGACGATGGTCTTGCCGCCGCGATTGGTCACGATCGTGGGCTGCGGCACGCCGTCGTGCGTGTGCCCGCCGAGAATGGCATCGATGCCGGTGACGCGCGACGCCATCTTCAAGTCGACGTCCATGCCGTTGTGCGACAGCAGCACCACGGCCTGCGCACCCGCCGCCCGCGCTTCGTCCACAGCCTTCTGCATCGTTTCTTCCTGGATGCCGAAAGTCCAGTCCTGCACGAAGTAGCGCGGATTGGCGATGGGGGTATAGGGAAACGCCTGCCCGATGATGGCAATGGAAGCGCCGTTGATCGTGCGCATCGTGTACGGCTTGAACACCGGATCGCCGAAGTCGGCGGTCTTGATGTTCTGCGCCAGGAATTCGATCTTGCCGGCAAACTCTTTTTCCACCACTTCCTTGACGCGGTCGGCACCAAGCGTGAACTCCCAATGCCCGGTCATGATGTCGACACCCAGCAGCTTCTGCGCGTCGATCATGTCCTGCCCGCGCGTCCACAGCGCGGTGGCGGAGCCCTGCCACGTGTCGCCGCCATCGAGCAGGAGCGCGTTGGGCCGCGAAGCCTTCAGCTGCCTGACCAGCGTGGCGAGGTGCGCAAAGCCGCCCATCGTGCCGAAGGCGCGCGCGGCGCGCGTGTAGTCGAGGTAGGTGAACGCATGCGCCTCGCGCGAGTTGGGCGCGATGCGGAAGTGCTTGAGCAGCGCCTCGCCGACGATATGCGGCGGCTGCCCCCACGCCGCGCCCACGCCGAGGTTGACGTTGGGCTCGCGGAAATGGATGGGCTTCAACTGCGCATGGCAGTCGGTGAAATGCAGCAGGCTGACGTTGCCGAACGGCGCGATGCCCGCGTAAAACGACGCATCGCCGCGCGCCTGTGCTGCCGCGACGTCGGCTACCGGCAATCCGGCCGCCGCCGCCGCCGCGATACCCTGCAGGAATTCGCGGCGGTTCATGCGCGCATCCGTTCCACGGTTACTTGTTGACCGGCGAGTTCGGATCCATCAGCAGCGCGGTGACGTCCTTGACCTGGGCTTCCGTCAGGATATTGCTGTGACCGAAGCGCGGCATGTTGGAACACGCGTTATAGGCATCGGCATTCCAGATCTTGCCGTAGGCGTATTTCTGGATGTCCGCGCCGTAGCCGCGCACCTTGGCGAACTGGTACAGCGACGGGCCGATGGTGCCGTAGGAAACTTCCTGCGGCGTGAGCTGGTGGCACGCATAGCAGTTGGCACCCACCGGACCAGCGGGATCATCCGAAAACTGCTTGCCCCGACCTTCCTGCGCGATCTTCTCGCCGTTCTGCCAGTTGCCCAGGAACTTGCCGTCGGCGGGCCACCTGATCGATTCGAAGTTGATCTTCTCGATGCGATCGGTGACGGCCTTGTCCGGCACCTTGCCGGCGTACGTCGTGCAGGCTTTCTGCGTTTCGTCCTGGTCGAGGCGATCGAGACCGGCCTGCCCGCGCGCCGCGAACGACGCCTTGAGGACGGCCAGCGCCTTGGCATTGACCTCGGCATCGGACGGCGGGCTGGCGCAACCCGACAGCAGCATCGCCGTTCCTACCGCCAATGTTGCGATGGAAATGAATGTCTTCATGGCGGTCTCGTCAGCGCTTGATGGCTGGCGCGTCAAACGCTGCGCCGTTGGCATTGCGGGCAAGGAACATCGTCAGCGCGATCGAGCCGTCGGACGTGAACTCGAGCGCCGGAAACCGCTGCTGCCGGAAGCAATCGAAGAGCCGCCACTGAAACGTGCGCAATTCGCCCTGCGACACGCGATAGGCGGGCCACGTGGTATACGCCTTCTGCGCGCCGTCCTTGCTGGTGAGGTTGGGCAGGTCCTGCAGCCGGATGCGCTTGCCGTCCTCGCCATGGCAGGTGGCGCACGAAAAATCGTGCGTGCCGCCGCGGAAGAAGAACATCTTCTCGCCGATGCGATAGGCCTCCTGCTCCTTCGGATGCGTGTTGGCAATGTTCATCTTGATGCCGCGCGATTCCGACGTGACGTAGGCGACCAGCGCCTCAATGTCGGATTTCTTTTCGTTGCCGTCCCCGAACGGCTGCTTCTTCGCGTCCGCCAGCGTGTAGCCCTGCTGCGTGACCATGCAGTAGACGAGCCGCGTCTCGAGATCCATCACGCGATCGGCATCGGGAAAATAGCGTGGCAGCTGGGCGTAGGCGCCCTTGACCACGCCGGGACCCAACCCGAGATCGCACTTCTCGAACGTGACCTGTTTCGGGCCGCGCGCGGTCTTCCACAATCCTTCGCCGCGCGCTTCCCAAAGCTCCGCGGGATTGCCGTCCTGCAATGCCGCCCGATACTTGGCGATTTCGTCGACTGTGTTCGTCTGCGCCAGCGCCACGCCCGCCACGGTGAGCGCCGCCACTGCAAGGACGCGCGCGCTCACGCGATCAGCGCTTCGTCGGTGCGCTTCTCGCCGCGATTGTCGACCCAGGTGATCTGGATCTTGTCGCCCTTGGCGCCGCCCTTGAACTTGAACGACAGGAACGGGTTCTTGGACACCGCCGGTCCCCATTGCGCCATCAGCACGGTCTTGCTGTTGTGGGTGGCGGTGACATTCTGGATGAACCAGCCGGGAATGACCTTGCCCGCCGCATCCTTGCGCTGACCGGTTTCCATTTCGTGACTCATGAGCACCCGGACTTCGGTGGTGTCACCGGTCACGTTGGCGCGAATTCGCATCGGATCTGGCATTTGAATCTCCTGTTGAAGCGGTGGACGATGGGGAACGGGCGATCAACCGCCGCAGCCGCCCAGCGTGACCTTGATTTCCTTGGACGCAACGTAGTACTTGCCGTCGGCCTTGACCAGCGCGTAGACATTCGAGCTCTGGCCCATCTTCACGCGCGTGGAGATCGCCGGTTCGGTGCCTGCCGGAAGTTCGAACACCGCGACCAGCATGTTCGGGTTCTTCTCGACCAGGATCGCGATCGCTTCGGTCTTGGGAATGGCGCTGGCGATGCCGATCGGCACCACGGCGCCGTTCTCCGCGATTTCGGGCGCCTTGATCAGGATCGCGCTCGATACCACCGGGCTCTGTGCGCCCAGGGCGCGCATTGCTTCGGGCACGGTCTTCATCGTGAACGCGGCCGGAAATCCGCTTTGCGCCAGGATTTCACCCGGCCTGACGATGCCGGCGGCAAACAGCAATGCCAGCACGCCGGCGCCGCCTCCTGTTTTGAGCACTTTCCTGCGTGTATGAAGCATGTCTTCTCCTCTAGTCACTCGTGAGTATCCAGCGAACGAGCGCGCGCGCCTCGCTTTCCTGAATTTGCGGATGCGG
>JANNYI010000257.1:0-1277 GCA_031410015.1 Betaproteobacteria bacterium
CCGCGGCGCTTGGTGCACTGGTCGGCCTGCTCGCGATCCGACGCCTTGGGATCTACTTCGCCATGATTACGCTCGCGCTCGCGCAGATGGTGTATTTCTTCTATCTGCAGACGCCGTTCACGCATGGCGAAGATGGCATCCAGTCGGTGCCGCGCGGCAAGCTCTTCGGCTTCATCGACCTGTCCAATACGCTGACGATGTATTTCGTCGTGCTGGCCATCTTCGTCGCCGGCTTCCTGCTCATCTACCGGATCGTGAATTCGCCGTTCGGGCAGGTGCTGAAGGCCATCCGCGAGAACGAACCGCGCGCAATCTCGCTGGGCTATGACGCGGACAAGTACAAGCTGATCGCCTTCGTGCTGTCGGCCGGATTGTCGGGATTGGCCGGCGCGACCAAGGCGATCGTGTTCCAGCTGGCTTCGCTTACCGACGTGCACTGGTCGATGTCGGGCGAAGTCGTGCTGATGGTGCTGCTGGGCGGGATGGGCACGATCTTCGGCCCGGTGGTCGGCGCCTTCGCGATCATCGGGCTGGAAAGCTATCTCGCCGGCTTCGGCCAATGGGTCACGGTGATCACCGGCGTGATCTTCGTCATCTGCGTACTCGCGTTTCGCCGCGGCATCGTCGGCGAACTTGGCGCGTGGTGGGCCAGCCGGCGCGGCTGATCCGCCGCGTGACCGGGGTGCTGGCCCTGGCCGCTGCGGCAGCGGTCTCCGCGCAGGAATTTGCCATCGAAGGCGGCTGTCGCGAGGGGCAGCCGCATGGCGCCTACGAGTTGCGCGATGGCAGCGGGCGGGTGCGGGTGGTCGGCGCGTTTGCGCGCGGCAAGCGCTCCGGCAGCTTCCTCTTCTGGTCGTCCACGGGCGTGCGCATCGCGCAGCTGCCCTTCGATGACGACACGTTGTCCGGTACGCTCGCGCTGTGGCACACGGTGGCCGACCGCACGGGTGAGGAGCGGCTCAAGCTGGAGGCCGCATATGTCGGTGGCCGGCTGCACGGACTCAAGCGATCGTGGTATCCGGATGGCCAACTGCGCGCCGAGTTCCGCTACGACAAGGGCTCGCTGGTCGACGCGCGCGCCTTCAGTTCGACGGGTGGGGCGCTCGATGCCGCGGCGGCGCGGGCGCTGGCCGCCACGGATCTCGCGGCCGACGAGCGCTACTACGCAACGTTGGGCGACATCGTCCGCGGTCATCGGCCCTCGTGTCCCTCTGCATCGGATCGCCTGGAGCGGTTGTAGAGCGGTGACGCGTCCGCAGGCGAGGCTTCAGCCTCGC
>JANNYI010000258.1:0-13744 GCA_031410015.1 Betaproteobacteria bacterium
AGCAGTGATCGGCTTCATCGACTCGCCGGCTTTTTGCCGGCTCGCGCCCGACCACACGCTTTGCGGCGACTAAGCCCGCCCCGCGCGGCCCGCCGCTCGTCGCGGCAACGCTGAATACCAATCGCCACGCAGCAACCATGCGAGGCTGAAGCCTCGCCTACGGTGATGCGAGGCTGAAGCCTCGCCTACGGGTCGATCGTGCAGGCAGACCCATTGCTCCGCCGCTGCAGCATCACTCCCCGAAATCGTCAGGAAACCGAATCGGTCCGACGCGTTCGGGATGTCGACCCATCTTGCCGGCATAAAAGGCCGCAATGCGCGCCAGGTCGTGATCGACATCGCCGGTGAGGTCGATATACGCGCCGACGCCCACTTCGCGCCGCGCATAGTCGATGAAGGCCAACGCCACTGGCACCTTCGCGGCGCGCGCCAGTCGGTAGAAGCCACTCTTCCAGTGCCCGGCATGGGACCGTGTGCCCTCCGGCGTAATTCCGATGCGGAACTCGGGCTCTTCGGCCAGGGCCCGGGTCAGCGTCGCCATCATTCCGCCCGGTTCGCGCCGATTGACGGGGATGCCGCCCCAATGCCGGAACAGCCGGTCGAACGGCCCCTTGAACAGAGAGTCCTTGGCGAGGAAGCGCAGGTTGAGGCCCGTCATCCACTTGAACGCGAGGCCGATCGGGAAATCCCAGTTCGATGTATGCGGATAGACGATCAGCACGCAATGCGTCGGCATTGGCTGCAACAGCAAGCCGCGCCAGCCGGCGAGCGCAAGCAGCCGCGCGCCCAGCCGCGCGCGCCACGTGTCGACCAACGGCCGCTCGAGCACTGGCGCAGGTGGAAAGTGGTGGGAATCGGTCACGGCTGGAACAGCGGCGGTCGGGCAGCGCTTCAACGCACGCTTTTGCGCGCAGTATAGAACCAGTTACCCGCCGCATTGCAAGTGCCACCTGCAGGACGCCGCGGCCAGCCGGGACTGAATCGTCGCGCTAAACTACGCGCCATGACGCCATCGCAACTCCCTGCCCGCATCGATGCGGCGCTGCCGCAGACACAATGCACACGCTGCGGCTTTGCCGGCTGCCGCCCCTACGCCGAAGCCCTCGCCGCCGGCGCCACCCAACTCAACCGGTGCCCGCCCGGCGGCGACGCGCTGATTGGCGTGCTGGCGGATCTCACCGGCCGTCCCGCGCTCGCTCTCGATCCGGCATGTGGCGCGCCGGGACCGCTCGCGGTGGCGGTGATCGACGAGGCCGCCTGCATCGGCTGCACGCTCTGCATCGATGCCTGTCCGGTCGATGCGATCATCGGCGCCGCCAGGCGCATGCACACGGTGCTGCCGTCGCTATGCTCCGGCTGCGAACTCTGCGTGGCACCCTGCCCGGTCGATTGCATCACGATGGCTCCCACGGATCGCGTGTGGGATCGAGCCGCCGCTGATGCGGCCCGCACGCGCCATGAAGCGCGGGCAACGCGTCTGGTGCGCCGCGAGCGCGTGAACCAGCGCGCCGCTGTCGTTGCCGCCGTAGGCATCGCCCTGCCCCAGCGCCAGGCGCTGGCCGCCGCCGCCGTCGCGCGTGCCCGCGCCCGTCGGGCCGCCTCATGAATCCGGCCAAGCGCCGCGCGATCTTCGAGCGTCTGCGTGCCGCCAATCCGCAGCCGCGCACCGAGCTCGCGTACGCGTCGCCATTCGAGCTGCTGATCGCCGTCGTGCTGTCCGCGCAGTCCACCGACGTCGGCGTGAACAAGGCCACCGCGCGCCTGTTTCCCGTGGCCAATTCGCCCGCCGAGCTGGCAAAGCTCGGCGTGGCAGGCGTGACCCCCTATATCGCGTCGCTGGGACTCTTCCGCAACAAGGCCAAGAACATCATCGCGCTCGCGGAGATCCTTCTGGCGCAGCACGGCGGGCTGGTGCCGGCCACGCGCGAAGCGCTCGAAGCGTTGCCGGGCGTGGGCCGCAAGACCGCCAACGTGGTGCTCAACACCGCCTTCGGGCAACCGACCATCGCGGTGGACACGCACATCTTCCGCGTCGCCAACGTCACGGGTCTCGCCCCCGGCAAGGACGTAGTCGAGGTGGAGCGCAAGCTCGAGAAATTCGTGCCGGACGAATTCAAGCTCAATGCGCACCATTGGCTGATCCTGCACGGGCGCTACACCTGTGTCGCGCGTTCGCCCAGGTGTCCGCAATGCATGATCCGCGACCTGTGCGAATACCGGCGCAAGACGCCGGGCGACGCGCCCGTCGCGCCGTTCACCAGCTGACGCGCCGATGTTCAATCCGTCCCGCGACGAGGCGCGCCGTTTCCTGATCGATGCGTGGGCGAAGTATGGCGCCGGGGCGCCGCTGTCCGACCTCGAGAAGATCGCTGCCGGCCTGATCGCGAAACATCCCGAATACCACGCGACGCTGGCCGCGCCCGAGCGCCACGTGGATCGCGACTACGCGCCGGAGGCCGGCGACATCAATCCGTTCCTGCACCTGTCGCTGCATCTCGCGGTGGCCGAGCAGCTCGCCATCGACCAGCCGCCGGGCATCCGCGCCCACTTCGAACGCATCCGCGACGCGCGCGGCGACGAACACGAAGCGCTGCACGCCGTCATCGAGTGCCTGGGCGAGGTGATCTGGCAGGCGCAGCGCACGCGCACGCCACCGGATGCGCAGGTCTACCTGGCCTGCCTCGAGCGCCACCGCTGAGCGGCTCCCGACGCGCATGCGCAGCTGCGGCGCGTCAAGCCACTGGCCGGGGGATTACTCCAGCCCCAGCACCAGCTGGATCACCACCTTCAGCAGAAAGCCGAAAATGCCGAAGGCGAGCACGAAGAACAGGATGAACGTGCCGAGCCGCCCTGCGTTGGATTCGCGCGCCAGCCGCCAGATGATGAACAGCATCAGCGCGATGAAACCGCCGATGCCCCACGTGAGTCCGAGATTGGCGATCTGCTCTTCGTTCAGCCCGAAGACGGTGCCTTCCATCAGCGCGCCCTACTCATAGCGCAAAGGCACGTCGTCGGTCACCACGAGATCTTTGTACGCGTGCCACGTGGCATGCCCGATCAGCGGCACGGTGACGATGAAACCCAGCATGCCGGTGGCAAAGGACACCACGATGGCGATGAGGATGAACGTAGCCCACAGCGCCATCGTCGCGGGGTTTTCGCCGACGGCGCGCACGCTGGTCAGCAGCGCCTGGCGAAAACTGACCATCCGCCCCAGCAGCAGCGGTGGCGATACCGCAGTCAGCGCAAACACCACCGCGGCGCCCATGCCCCCGACGATGGCCCATAACGTGAACAGGAGATCGCCCTGCTCGACGGCGGCGTAGCGCACGAATTCGGCCGGCGTCCGGATCGGTGCGGGCACGAACAGCCAGAACAGCAACGCGGAGACCAGCACCCACAGGCTGCCCAGCACCAGCAGCAGCAGGCCCATGCGCACCAGTGGTCGCGAGTCGCGCCGCCATGCATTGGCAACGTCCGGCAAACCGGGGCGCTCGCCGCGCGCGTGCAGGCGGCTCAGTTCGTAGAGCCCGGTGCAGAGGATCGGACCCACCAGAACGAAGCCGGAGGTGGCGCCCGGCGCCAGCCACCAGTAATACTGTGCCATCCAGATCACGATCCAGCCGCCCGCTGTGACCGCCAGCCCCTGTGCGAGGCTGGCCAGCGGTGCAGCGCGCATGTCCGCCATGGCCAGTGCCAGCCAATGCACGACGCGCCGCGGCGGTACCTGGCGCACCGGCAACGGGTCGCGCTGGCGCAAGGTTGGAGCGGCCGGCTGGTTCATCGCCGCATTATCACGCAAGCGATGGCGGAAGCTGCGAGGCGCGCAACAACTTTGCGCTACATCAACGCGCGCGACCTGAAACAGGCGTCCGATTCCCTCGGTGCGAGCGCGCATGGCCGGACGCGCGCCAGCGCATTTCGGAACGTGAGAAAATGCCGCGTCGGCCCGGTGCTCCATCCTTCGTGCCTCCCCTTGCGGCCGCCTTATCCGAGAATTTCCATGAAACGCGACGATCTCAAGACCCTGCGTGCGGCCGCCCCGTCCACGCTGTCCCCGCAAGTGATCTCCGGGGAGGTCCTCCTCGAAAAGTACGCGAAGGGCAGCGAACAGAACGTCGAAGGCGTGCGCCGGCGGGTGGCGCGGGCGCTGGCCGCGGTCGAGGCGCCTGCCGAGCGCGAGGGCTGGGAGCAGGCCTTCTTCGAGGCGCAGCAGAACGGCTTCATCCTGGGCGGCCGCATCAACTCCGCCGCCGGCACGGATCTCAAAGCCACGCTGATCAACTGCTTCGTCCAGCCGGTCGGCGACAGCATCTCCGGCGATGAGAACGGCATCGGCATCTACGTGGCGCTCAACGAAGCGGCGGAAACAATGCGCCGCGGCGGCGGCGTGGGCTACGACTTCTCGCCGATCCGGCCGCAGGGCGCGCACGTCAAGGGCACGAACAGCCGCGCCAGCGGTCCGCTGTCGTACATGCGCGTGTTCGACCAGAGCTGCTCCACGGTGGAGTCCGCGGGATCGCGCCGTGGCGCCCAGATGGGCATCCTGCGTTGCGATCACCCCGACATCGAGGCCTTCATCCACGCCAAGGACGACGGCCGGCTCACCAACTTCAATCTGTCGGTGGCGGTCACCGATGCCTTCGTCACGGCGGTACGCGACAACGCGCAGTGGCAGCTCGTGCACAAGGCGCCGCCGGCACCCGACCTGCTGGCGGCGGGCGCGCACCAGCGCGACGACGGCCTCTGGGTGTATCGCACGGTGCGCGCAGGCGCGCTGTGGGACCAGATGATGCTGTCCACCTACGACCACGCCGAGCCGGGCGTCGTGTTCATCGACGCGATGAACCGCGACAACAATCTTTCGTATTGCGAAACCATCGAGGCCTGCAATCCCTGTGTCACGGCGGACACATGGGTGACGACCACCGAAGGGCCGCGCCAGGTCGCCGACCTTGTCGGGAGGCCGTTCACCGCAGTGGTCGACGGCAAGGGCTATCCCATCGCGAGCCCGGGCTTCTTCCGGACGGGAACCAAGCCGGTATTGAAACTCGCCACGCGCGAAGGGCATGCGTTGCGGCTGACCGCGGATCACCGCGTTCGGCGCGTCGCCCGCAAGACCGCGTACGTGCTCGAGGTCGAATGGGTCGAAGCCTCCCACCTGCAAGCCGGCGACGAGGTCGTGCTGCATGATCACCGCGCGCTCTGCGGATGGGAGGGCGCAGGCAGCAACGCGGAGGGATATCTGCTCGGCCTGCTGATCGGCGATGGAACGCTGAAGCAGGACACGGCCATTCTGTCCGTCTGGGCCCCCGAATTGAAGTTGGTCGGCAACGGTGCACCGGTGGCCTGGGATGCCACCGGCGCCGCCGGAATTGTGGCCGCCGCCGAGGCCGCTGCAGCGTCGCTCGACCACCGCAGCGACTTTCGCGGCTTCCACCGCATCGCCGGTCGCGGCGAAGCGCGTCTCAAGTCTGCGGCATTGGGCCGGCTGGCCCGCTCGTTCGGCCTCGCTCCTGGCGCCAAGACAATCACGGCGCAGGTCGAGCGCGGGAGTTCGGCATTCGTCGAGGGCCTGCTGCGCGGCCTGTTCGATGCCGACGGATCGGTGCAAGGCGCACAGGCCAAAGGCGTCAGTGTCCGGCTGTCCAAGAGCGATCTGGCGTTGCTGCAGGCGGCGCAGCGGATGCTCCTTCGCTTCGGCATCGTCGCAACAATCTACCGCGACCGACATCCGGCGGCATCGCGCCCGATGCCGGACGGCCATGGCGGCCGCAAGCACTACGCCACGCGGGCTTGCCACGAACTCATCATTGCGGGCGACAACCTCCGGGTCTTCGCGGATCGCGTGGGATTCGCGGATACCGCGAAGTCGGCGCGGCTCCATGCGCTCCTCGGCGACTACAAGCGCCGTCTCAACCGCGAGCGGTTCGTCGCCACCGTGGAGAGCATCGTCGCGGACGGATGCGAGGATGTGTTCGATGTCACGGTTGTCGATGTGCACGCCTTCGACGCCAATGGCCTCGTGGTCCACAACTGCGGCGAACAGCCATTGCCTTCGTACGGCTGCTGCGACTTGGGCAGCGTCAACCTCACGTGCTTCGTGCTCGATCCGTTCACGCCCGAAGCGCAGTTCGACTTCGCCGGCTTCGCCGCCACGGTGGCCGTCGGCGTGCGCATGCTCGACAACGTGCTCGACGTGACCGCCTGGCCGTTGCCGCAGCAGAAAAAGGAGGCGATGGACAAGCGCCGCGTGGGGCTGGGCTTCACGGGGCTCGGCGACGCGCTCATCGAACTCAATCTCGGCTACGACACCGCCGATGGCCGCGCGCTGGCGGCACGCATCGCCGAGGAGATGCGCGACGCCGCCTACCTCGCGTCGGTGGAGATCGCCAAGGCCAAGGGCTCGTTCCCGCGCCTGGATGTCGACCAGTATCTCGCCGCGCCGCGTTTCGCGTCGCGCCTGCCGGAGGACATCCGCACCGCCATCCGCGCGCACGGCATCCGCAACAGCCACACGCTGTCGATCGCGCCGACAGGCACGATCTCGCTCGCCTTTGCGGACAATGCGTCCAACGGCATCGAGCCCGCCTTCAGCTGGTTCTACCGGCGCAAGAAGCGCATGCCCGACGATACGATGAAGGAGTATCTGGTCGAGGACCACGCGTACCGTGTCTACAAGCATCTGCACGGTATCGGTGACGACGTGCTGCTGGAGTCGTTCGACCCCGCGCAGTCGCGGCCGCCGGGAACGGTGTGGACCGACGCCGACGGCGTGCGCCGCGCCATGCTGCCGCCTGCATTCGTCAACGCGCTGCAGATGAGTGCCCAGGATCACATGCTGATGAACGCGGCCGTGCAGCCCTTCATCGACACGGCCATCAGCAAGACGGTGAACGTGCCCGCCGACTACCCGTTCGAGGCATTCAAGGATCTCTACTTCGAGGCCTGGAAGGCCAATCTGAAAGGCATCGCCACCTATCGCCCCAACAGCCTCCTGGGTTCGGTGCTCGAGGTCGCGCCTCCTGCCGCGCCACTGGCAGCGCCGGAGGACTTCGACACCGCCGATCCCGACCGCCGCATCCGCCTCGACCGCGCGCATCAGCCGCCGCTGTCCAGCCTGCGCTGGCCGGGCCGACCCGAGCTTGCCAACGGCAATCCGTGCTGGACCTACGTGGTGCGCCATCCGCTCGGTGACTTCGCCGTGTTCATCGGGCACATCGACGACGGCAGTTCCTATCCGTTCGAGGTCTGGATCAACGGTGCGGAGCAGCCGCGCGGCCTGGGTGCCATCGCCAAGACGCTCTCGATGGACATGCGCACCGACGATCGCGCATGGCTCGACATGAAACTCTCGGCGTTGCAGAAGGCCAGCGGCGACGACGGCTTCGAGATGGCGATGCCGCCCGACGGCCGCGTCGTGCGCGTGCCGAGTCTCGTATCGGGCTTCGCGAAGCTGATCCGCTATCGCTGCGATGAACTCGGCGCCTTTGCCGGCGAAGGCGCGGGCAAGACGCCGGTGGTCGACGCGCTGATGGGCCCGAAGGAACCCAAGGCCGGGCCGGACGGCACGCTCTCCTGGACCGTGGACGTGATCAACCACGCCACCGGCGACGACTTCGTGCTGTTCCTGAAGGAATTGGTGATGCCCGACGGGCAGCGCCGGCCCTATTCGATGTGGCTGTCGGGTGAGTATCCGCGCGTGATGGACGGGCTGTGCAAGGCGTTGTCGCTCGACATGCGCGTGTACGACCCCGCGTGGATCGGCATGAAGCTGCGCAAGCTCCTCAACTATGGTGAGCCCAACGGCTCTTTCATGGCGCGCACGCCGGGTTCGGACAAGGCGCAGACGTATCCGTCCACGATCGCCTATCTCGCGCAGCTGATGATTCACCGTTACGCGATGCTGGGCATCCTGACCGAGCAGGGCTATCCGGTGGAACAGGCCGGCATCCTGGCGGTGCCGCCGACGGAACAGACGCACACCACCGCGTTGAAGACGCTGCCTGGCAAGAAGTGCCCGGAGTGCGGCAACAAGGCGCTGATCCGCAAGGATGGCTGCGACTTCTGCACCGACTGCGGCTATACCGGCGCCTGCGGCTGACGGCGACCGCGCCTCAGACCACCAGCAAGCGCATCGACGGCAGCGGCGCCGCCACCAGCACCGGATGCGCCCATGTCTCCAGTGCATCGGCGTCGGTGCATTTGCCCAAGGTGCGCAAGGACCGGGCGAGCCAGTGCGCGGCCTCGGCATGCCAAAGACTGCCCGGGTTCTCGGCGTCCCAGTGCTGCACCGCCCTCGCCAGGACCGTTACCGCGGCTGCGGCGTCACCGTCCAGCAGGTATAGCCGCGCCTGCGCCACATCATGGTCGGCCCGCACGAGCGAGGGTTCGACCTGCATCCGTTCGAACATCTGCTGCGCCTCGCGGATGGCGGCCGACGCCGCCACGGGATCGCCATCGTCAAGGCACGCCAATGCGAGTTCGGTATGGGCCGCGACGCGATCGGCATCGATGAACCCGTCACTTTGCATTGCGTCGATTGCAAGCTGCGCCGCGCTGGCGGCATCGCGCGGGCGCGCCTGCCAGCGGCAGTGCGCCGCCCAAACCCGCTCGGCATTGGCGCGTTCGAATGCCAGCGCTGGGCCCGAACTCGCGCGGATGGTGTCCACGCCGGCGAGCACGGCCGTCCCATCGCCGCGCCAGGCGCCCATGGTCGCCAGCACCCGCACGCGCCGCAGCCGCGATTGTTCGCTCTCCGCCTTCATGGCGCCCCAAATCGCAACTTCCCGCTCCAGCCACGCCTCGATATCGCCTGCCCGCCGGGTTGCCATCAACTGCAGCGCGAGGCGCTCCGCGAAGATGGCGTTGTCGCGGTGGTCGCCGGGGAAAAGCCGCGCGTGCTCGTCGACCACCTGCCGCGACAACTCGACCGCGGCGCGGGTGCGGCCCAGCGCCGCCAGCGCCTGGCTGTGGACAGTCATGGCCTGCACCACCCGCAGCGACATGCCGCCATCGAGCAGTTGCTGATCAGCCACCACCTGCCTTGCCAGCGGCTCGGCGTCGGCCGGACGCCCTCGCTTGATCAGGGCCGCGGCATACCAGCGCTCGGGACTGACCAGCCCCGTATGCGGCCGCTGGGCGCCAAACGCCTGCCGCGCGCGCTGTACGGTGATCTCGCCCACCGTCAGCGCGTGGTCATGCTCACCGAAATGCATGTGCGTGTTGGAGAGAAGTCCCAGCGCGCCGAGCGTTTCGTCGTGCAGCAGGCCCAGATGCTGCTCGCCCACCGCCACCGCCTCATTCACCGCGGCAAAGCTCTCCTGCCGGCGCTCGAATTTCGCCAGCGCAAAGGACAACTCGCACAGCGATGACAGCAGCAGGCTCGCCTGCGCGGGCAGAACATTGCGCAGGTCGGCCACCAGCGCACTGGTGGCCTCGAAAGCTGCTTCATGCCGCCCATCGTTATTGGCCGCTTCAGCGATCCAATAGCGCGCCTGCAGCGTGATCGGGTGCTGTGGTCCAAACGCCTGGACGCAGCGCGGCCATGCCGCCTGCGCCGCGCGCTCGCCGATGCCCAATTCGCCCAGGCGGCTGCAGCTTTGCGCCACGAGCACGCCGAGTTCGCCGGCAACGGCAGGATTGGTGCCCAATTCGACTTCGATGCGATCGGTGGCCGAGGCCAAGAGGTCGGCCGCCGAAACCACGCCGCCCGCGCCATCGCGTGGCTTGGCCTCGGTGAAGATCGACGCGATGAACTGCTTCACCTCCTCGGCGCGCGCCTGCGCGGCGCGTGCCGCGTTCGCCTCCCGCCGCGCCGTTGCCGCCTGCCACAATGCGGCCGCGGCACCGCAGGCGAGCGCCACCAATACGGCTACCTGGGCGTAGGCGCCGCCCAGCAGCGCGAGCGCCACCGCAGCAATGATGGCGGTACCTGCCTTGTGCCGCAGCACGAACTTGCGCGTGCGGTAGGCCCACGAGTCGGGTCGCGCCAGCACGGTGCGGCCATCGCGACAGCGAATCAGGTCGTCGTGCAATGCGCTCACGCTCGGGTAGCGTTCCGTCGGCGCCGGCTTCAGCGCTCGCAACACGATCGTGTCGAGATCACCGCGCAGCGCCCGCTGTCGCGCCGGCTCGACGGCAGACCGGCTGGGCGGTGGTGGCGAGTAGTCGATGGCGGCACCGGCGGGGCGCTCGGGCAAGCGCTCGGCAAGCAGTTGATACAACAGGAGGCCGAGCCCATAGACGTCGGTTGCGGTGGTGATCGTGTCGCCCCGCAGCTGCTCGGGCGCCGCATAGCGAGGCGTGAGCACCCTGCCAGCATCGCGGGTGAGTTGGGTGGCTTCGGCTGCATGCGTGTCGGGCTCGGCCAACTTGGCGATCCCGAAGTCCAGCAGCTTGACCGCACCTTCAGGCGTGACCAGGATGTTGGCCGGCTTGATGTCGCGGTGGATCACCAGATGCTGGTGCGCATGCGTCACTGCGGCCAGCACGCCGTCGAACAGCGCCAGCCGCGCCGGCACATCGAGGTGCCGCTTGCGGCAATAATCGTCGATAGGCTCGCCCTCGACGAGCTCGAGCACCAGGTAGGGCTGCCCACCGATCGCCACGCCGGCGTCCAGCAGCCGCGCGATGTGCGGATGCGTCAACCGGGCCAGGATCTCGCCTTCGCGCTGAAAGCGCTCCGCCGCGGCACGTCCCAGCAGCGACAGGTGCAGCAGCTTCACCGCCACTTCGCCGCTGTAGCGTCCGTCGTGGCGGCGCGCTCGCCACACGGTGCCACCACCGCCTTGCCCCAGCGGCGCCGTGAGCGTGTACGCGCCCAGCTGCTGTCCCGCCAGCGTGGGTGCCGCGGCATCCAGCGCCTGGCCGTCGAGAAAACGTCCGACACCGGTGGAGTCCGCTTGCGCCAGCAACCGGGCCAACGATTCGGCCGCCGGGGCGTCGGCGGCACGTAACGCGTCGAGCCACGCCGCACGCTCGCCCACAGGCAGGTCCAGCAACACATCAAGCTGCTGGCTCAGCCGGGACCATTGCCCCGGATCGGCGGCGGGTTGCATGCGCGCTGCCGTCACGGCGGGTTGAGTGCGCGGTACAGCAACAGGCGGGCCTTTTCCCACTGCCGTTGCACCGTGCGTTCGGACACCTGCTTCAGTACGCCAATCTCTGCCATCGAGAATCCGCAGAAGAACTTGAGATCCACCACCTGGGCCAGGTCGGGCTCGAGCAGCGCCAGCTCATCCAGCGCCGCGCTGATGGTCTCCAGCGCCTCGGGCTCGGCGCATGATCCTGCAACTTGCGTGTCGAGCGAGGTGATGTCGAGTCCGCCGCCGCGCTTCTGCGCACCATTGGCACGGACGCGATCGATCACCAGACCGCGCATCGCCCGCGCTGCATACGCCATGAAGTGGCCGGCATCGGCAAAAGCGAGCGCGTCCCGGCGCGAGATGTCGAGGTAGGCCTCGTGGAGCAGCGTGGTGGCGCTGAGCATGCCATGCGGTCCCGCCCTGAATACTTCCCGTCGCGCGAGGCGGTGCAGCTCGTTGTAGAGCGACGTGAACAATTGGTCGGTGGCGCCCCGATCGCCCGCCTGGGCCCGCAGCACCAGGGCCTGCGAAATATCCGGCGGGAGAGGCTGCGCTTCCGGCACGACGTCCATCAGGGAATCGTGGTCAACCGTGAACCGGCGGCAGCCGCGCGCGTTGGGGGCGACGATCGAGTATGCATGGCGAAGGAGCGATGGGCGATGGCAACGAAGCTGCCATCGCCGACCCCTGAGTATTAAGGGATCAGCCGCCTGGGTCAACCGCACGGCGCTGACGGTCATGCCAAAAGTGCCGTTGGTCCGGACCGCGGGGATGGTCGGCTTGAGCGATCGCGCAATTATTTTCAGCAACCTTGTCGGGTTTGGGCCGGCAATTTCGATTTCATCTTGGACAGCGTGGTGCGCCCGCATCTGCGGATCGCCGATCCCGGCAACTTTCCAGGAGCAGTTCACGATGGCACCCATCCGGAATTCCCTGCCTGGCGAACCGCAGGCGGCCTACCAGATCGGACACTACCCCGCCACGCTGATCGATGTCTGGACGCTGCGCAGCGGCGGTCGCGTCACGATCCGTCCGGTGCTGCCGCAGGATGATGGCCTGCTGGGCGACATGATCCGGCGCTTGTCACAGCCGACGCGGTACTACCGCTTTCACGGCGCGGTCAGCGGACTGTCGGACGATGCCTTGCGGCGGATGACGCAAGTGGACTATCGCCGCCATCTCGCGTTCGTGATCACCACGACCGACCGCCAGCAGGAGCGCGTGGTGGCGGACGCCCGCTATTGCGTCGACAACGAGGGCGAGAGCGCCGAATTCGCCATCGTCGTCGACGATGAATGGCAGCGCCGTGGTCTGGCCGAGCGTGCCATACGCGCGCTTGCCGCAGCGGCCCGGCAGCAAGGCCTGTGCTGGCTGCACGGCAGCGTGCTGAGCGCCAATGCGCCGATGCTCGCGCTGATGCGGCGCTGCGCGTTTCGCTGCACCCCCGACCGGAAGGACGACCGCCTCGTGCATGTCGAGGCGCGCGTGGACCATGCCGCGCCGACGGCCGCGCCAAGCCGCGAGGTCCCCTGGCCCTTCCGCTGGCTCGCGTCACGTCGCAGCGCCGCCGCTTCCTGATCCCATCCTCCTGGAGCAACCCATGAAGACTGTTTCCGTGGCACCCCGGTTCGCGGTCGTCCTTGGCAGCGGTGGCGTACGCAGCATCGCCTCGCTCGGCATGCTCGAGGTGCTTGCCCGCGAGGGCCTGCGCCCCGACCTCATCGTTGGCTGCAGCGCGGGCGCGATGTTCGGCGCACTGATCGCAGTCGGTCACGACGCGAGCGAGGCGGTGCGCATCGCCACGTCGTTGTGGTCGCACGAAGTGACGCGGCGGCGACTCTGGAGGGCCATTCCGCAGATGCTGTTTCCGCGCCTCGGCGGCTTCGACGCGGACTTCGCGCTGCGCTGCGACCGGCTGATCATGGAACGCCTGGACCAGGCCTTCGGCGATGCGCGCCTGGAGGATCTGCGCCTGCATCTGCGCGTGACCGCCACCGACGCGGCCACCGGTGATGCCGTGGTGATCCGTCACGGCTCGATCGTCGATGCATTGCGCGCCAGCATCGCGCTGCCATTTATGTTCAAGCCCATGCACATCGAGGGCAGACGCATGATCGATGGCTTCATCTCCGACCCGCTGCCGGTCAGCGCGGCAAGCGATGCGGCCAACGTGCTGGCGCTGGGATTCACGTCACCGATGCCCCGACGCATCGATATTCCATCCCGCCTCCTGGCCCAGACCACGTCGGCGATGACCAACAACCTGATGCACGCACGTCTCGCCACCGCCCGCGCCAATGGGATGCGACTGGTCGAGATTTTTCCGAAGCTCGAGCGCCGCATCGGCCTGTTCGACACCAATGCCATGCCCTACCTCGTCGAGGCCGGACGCCGTGCGACGGAGGCAATGCTGCCTGCAATCGCTGCTCTCCTCGATCGCACTCCGCGCCTCGTGGCCGCCTGATCATCGGGTCAGTGGCGCAACCAGGTACTTCTGCGCCCTGCAGTAGGGCCATCGCGCAGCTTGATTACTGACCACCGCCAGGCCGCGTCGCGAGCCGCCACAGCGACGTCACCTCGGCGGCGCGCGCCGCGTGCAGCGGGTCGGACGTGTCGGCAGCCTTCGGATGCTTCGGCTTGGCGTCGCTGCGCCCCAG
>JANNYI010000259.1:0-1075 GCA_031410015.1 Betaproteobacteria bacterium
ACCTCAAGGGCAAGAAGATCATGCTGATCATCGGCGAGGTTCAGTCGAACGGCTACATCGCCGCGCAGCAGCAGAACTACGGGCCGCACTATCAGGCGATCAACGGCCGGCTGCGCACCCTCGGGCTCCTCACGTTCACCCCCGAGGAGATCCGCCGCCAGATCGCGCAGGCCGAGATCGACGCCTATTTCAAGAACAACCCCGACCTTGCGCTGTCGGCCGCCAAGCGTCTCGGAGCAAGCTTCGTGCTGCGCGGACTGATCTCGTCGCAGGCCAGCATGAATCCGATCATTCCCGTCAACCAGGTCGCGGTCAGCATGAACTTCACGCTGTCCGCCAGCAACGGCCAGATCGTGTCCGACGTCGGCGCCAATGGCGCGTCGTTTGCCGGCGCGGATATTGCTCAGATGGCACTGACACTGGTCAACGAACAGGCCACGGAAGTGGTGGCTCGACTGTACGGCGACTATTGCCGTAACGCAGCCCTGAACGCACCGCCAGCCAAGGGCAGGAAATAGCGCCTGCCCCCTGGCCACCTCACTACTGCTGGAGACCCCGATGCGCACGTTCCATCCGACACCCCGCCTCTCGACCGCGCTCGCCGTGGCGCTGGTCGTCACCACATCCGCCGCGATCGCGCAGCCCAAGTTCGAAAGCGCCGCGCCCACCGCGGGCGGCAAGACGTCGCAGCAAGCCAACCAGACCGCGGACAAGACGGTCTACCAGGCCGTCGACTACGCCAACAAGAACAAGCGCGGTCCCGCGCTCGTGGTCATCCCTGGCGAGATCAAGAGCAGCAACGCCACGTTCCTGCAGAAGTTCACGGCCAACAACATCGCCGACTTCGGCGAGCTCGAATTGTCGAATGCCAACTTCCAGGTTCTCGAGCGCTCCAACCTCGGCCCGGTACTCAACGAATTCACGCTGGCGTACAACCTGGGCGACCCGCAGGCGGCGCGCAAATACCTCGCCATGGGCAAGTTGAAGACCACCAAGTACGTCGTCAAGTTCGATATCCTCAAAACGGAACAGGTAGCCTCCGCGCAGGAAAGCTTCGACGGCAAGACGCTGGGCC
>JANNYI010000260.1:0-6513 GCA_031410015.1 Betaproteobacteria bacterium
CGCAACTCGGCACGCGCATCGGCCAGCGCCTTGCCGCGGGTGTCGAAGATCATGTCGGCCTTGGCGTAGAACGGCTCGCGCGCGGTGAGGATCCGCTTCAGGTCGGCCATGGCTTCGGTGTTGCCGGCCATCGGCCGCGTGTCGCCCTGCGCCACCACGCGGGACATGTGTTCCTCCGGGGTCGCGCGCAGCCAGATCGTGAAGCAGCGCGCCAGCAGCAGGTCGAACGCGGCAGGCTCGGCGACCAGCCCCCCGCCCGTGGCGATGATCGCGCGCGGATGCCGGGCAACGGTGTCCTCGAGCGCGCGCACCTCGTAGCGCCGGAACGCGGATGCGCCGTACAGCGCGTGGATTTCGCGCACCTCGCAGCCCGCGACCTCTTCGATGACGCGATTGAGTTCGACGAAGGGCACATCGAGGTCGTCCGCGAGCATGCCGCCGAGCGTGGTCTTGCCGGCGCCGCGCAGGCCGATCAGCGCAATGCGACCATTGCGGCCGGGATCGGGCCCGCCGCTGCCCAGCAAATCCGCGAGCGCGCGTCGCGCGGCCTTGAGCGTGTCCTCGTCGCGACCACGCAGCAGTTGCCGGATCAGCGTGCGCTCCGGCGAGGCGAGTCCTTCTTCGCCCACCAGTTCGGCGATCGTGCAGCCGAGCGCCACCGCAAGCTGGCGCAGCAGCAGCACCGACGCGTTGCCCAGTCCCGTTTCGAGGTTGGCCAGGTGGCGCTCGGAAATGTCGGCTTCCTGCGCCAACGCGCGCCGCGACAGGCCACGGCGTGCCCGTAGTTGCCTGACCCGTTCCCCCAGCATGGCGAGAAACGGATCGCGCGCGCTCGTCGCGGGCGGCATTGCAATGCCTCGGTGCGGTGACGTGGCCAACGGTTGGTCCTGCGCTCTTTCGATTGACGCGGCGGATGAAGCAAAGTGCTTGACAGTCGGAAATCCGTTGCACTAAGTTACCAGAGCACCGGGTCCCCCACAAATGCGCGCCGACACCGGCTCGCCCGTCGCTCGATTCCATCCCGCAGAACCATGGAGACGGCATGCAGCCGCCACGCACGCCCCCTGAACGCTTCAATTTCGCCCGCCACGTGCTTGAAGCCAATGCGCATCGCGGCGGCAAGGTCGCCTATATCGACGATGGCGGCGCGCTCACCTATGCGCAACTCGCGGACCGCGTGCGCAGCGTCGGCGGCGCGCTGCGGGACTTGGGCCTGCGGCGCGAGGAGCGGTTGCTGCTGTGCATGCACGACACGGTCGACTTCCCTGCCGCGTTCCTCGGCGCGCTCCACGCCGGCATCGTGCCGGTGCCGGTGAATACACTGCTGACGGCTGCCGACTACGCGTTCATGCTTGCCCACAGCCGCGCCAAGGCGGTGATCGTGTCCGCGGCACTGTTGCCGGTGCTGCAGCGCGCGCTGGCAGCCGGGCCGCACGAGGTGGGCACGGTGTGGGTGTCGGCGCCCACGGCGCCGCTGCCCGCGGGCATGCACGATTTCGCGCCATGCCTCGACCACGCGCCGCTGGCCACGGCGGAGGATACCGGCGCGGACGAAATGGCGTTCTGGCTCTATTCGTCGGGGTCCACCGGACGGCCCAAGGGCACGGTGCATACGCACGCCAATCTCTACTGGACCGCGGAACTCTACGGCCAGCCGGTGCTGGGCGTGGGCGTGGATGACGTCGTGTTCTCCGCCGCCAAGCTGTTCTTCGCTTACGGTCTCGGCAATGCGCTGACGTTTCCGTTGACGGTGGGCGCCACCACGATCCTGATGGCCGAGCGCCCGACCCCCGCCGCCGTGTGCCGCCGCCTGCGGGCGCAGCGACCGACGATCTTCTGCGGCGTTCCCACGCTCTATGCATCGCTGCTCGCTTCACCGGACCTGCCCGAGCGCAGCGAAGTGGCGCTGCGCCGCTGCGCCTCCGCCGGCGAGGCGCTGCCGCGCGAGGTCGGCGAGAAGATCGCCGCGCGCTTCGGCTGCGACGTGCTGGACGGCATCGGCTCCACGGAGATGCTGCACATCTTCCTGTCCAATCGCGCCGGCGAGGTGCGCTACGGCACCACCGGCATGCCGGTCCCCGGCTACGAGGTGGAGTTGCGCAACGAGGATGGCACCATGGTCGCCGACGGTGAAATCGGCGACCTGCACGCGCGCGGTCCGAGCGCCGCGCTGATGTATTGGGGCAACCGCGCGAAGAGCCAGCAGACGTTTCAGGGCGAATGGACCAAGACCGGCGACAAGTACATGCGCGATGCCGCTGGCTACTACACCTATGCCGGGCGCGGCGACGACATGCTGCGCGTATCGGGCCAGTACGTGTCGCCGTTCGAAGTGGAAACGGCGCTGATGCGCCACGCGGATGTGCTGGAAGCGGCGGTGGTGGGGCGCCCCGACGCCGATGGACTCACGCGAACGCATGCGTACGTGGTCACGAAGCCGGGGGTCGTCGCCGACGATGCGCTGGCACAAACACTGAAGGCCTTCGCCAAGGAGCAGCTGGCGCCGCACAAGTATCCGCGCGAACTCCATTTCATTGCCGAACTGCCGAAGACGGCCACCGGCAAGATCCAGCGCTTCCGGTTGCGCGACGGCAGCGTCGGGTGACGGACGGCGCCGTGGGCCGGCATCGGCAGGCGTCCGCGCTGGTCGATGTCGACGCGGATGGTCGCCCGCTGCGCCTCGAGTACCGATGGCTCGACGCGCCCAGGGCGGACGCGCCCCTGGTTGTATTCCTGCACGAAGGCCTGGGGTCGGTTGCGATGTGGAAGGACTTGCCGCAGACGCTGTGCGCGGCGACCGGAACGCGCGGGCTCGTCTACTCGCGCGAAGGGTATGGCCGCTCGACGCCGCGTGCGCAGGGAGAGCGCTGGCCCGTGGACTTCATGCATCGCCATGCCCGTGCGGTGCTGCCGGCGCTGCTCGATGCGCTTGCCGTCCGGGCGCCCGTGTGGTTGTTCGGACACAGCGACGGGGCATCGATCGCGCTGCTGTTCGCGGCGGCCTATCCAGAGCGGGTGCGCGGCGTGATCGCGGTGGCGCCGCACATCATGGTAGAGCCGGTGTCCATCGCCAGCATCGCCGCAGCGCGCGACGCCTATGCAAGCGGCGACTTGAGATCGCGACTCGCGCGGCATCACGACGATCCCGACTCCGCGTTCTTCGGGTGGAGCGACGCCTGGCTGGCGCCGGCATTTCGCCGCTGGACCATCGAGGCGGAGCTCGCGGCCATTGCCTGTCCGGTGCTGGCGATTCAGGGGGTCGACGATGTCTACGGCACGATGGCGCAGATCGACGGCATCGCGCAACGCGCGCCGGACGTCCAGCGCGTCAAGCTTGCCGGGGCGGCCCACGCACCGTTTCGCGACCAGCCGCTGGCGTTCACCGCCGCCGTCGTCGCGTTTCTCGAGGCACACGGCGTTCGCGCCGGCGACGGCTGCTAGACTGCAGTCGCCATGCCCGACGCGCGCATCATCGAACCCGCCGCTGCGAGTCCTGCAGTGCGCACGCCCTGGCACGCCCGGCTCGCGCTGCATTTCAGTCGGCGCGATGCGCGCACCTTGCTGGTGCGGCGGACGCACGAAGGTCCGCTGGTCGTCCAGAAGCCGCTCTATCCCGAGGGCGATGCGGTGTGCCATTGCATCGTGATCCATCCGCCGGGAGGGATTGCGGGTGGGGATTCGCTGCAACTGGACGTCGACGTCGATCCGCACGCCTTTGCGCAATTGACGACACCCGGCGCGGCCAAGTGGTACCGCGCAGGCGGACGCACCGCCAGTTCAACGACGACGATCCGGGCGGGCGACGGCGCGGTGGTCGAATGGATGCCGCAGGGTACGATCGTCTTTCACGGGGCGGAGGCCACCGCGACACTGGCCGTGGACCTGCGCGGCGATGCGACGTATATCGGCTGGGATGTCGTCTGCCTTGGACGAACCGCGGCAGCGGAGCGCTTCGATGCCGGGACATGGCGGCAGCGCGTGGATGTACGTCGCAACGACGCACTGATCTGGAGCGAACGCGCGTTGCTGGCGGGCGGATCGATGCCAATGAATTCGCTGTCGGGGTTGAATGGCGCGCCGGTCTTTGGCACATTCATGGCCATGGCCACGACCATCGACGATTCGCTGCTGGCGCAAGTGCGCGGCATTGCCCCGGCGTCCGGCGAAGGCGTGGTGACGCGCTTTCCCGGCGCGCTGATCGCCCGCTATCGCGGCCATGCGAGTGCCGCCGCTCAAGGTTGGTTCACTGCGCTGTGGACGCTGGTGCGCCCCGCGCTCACCGCGCGGCCCGCAATCCCGCCACGAATCTGGAACACCTGATGGAACTCACTCCACGCGAGAAAGACAAGATGCTGATCTTCACCGCGGGCCTGGTGGCGGAACGCCGCCTGGCGCGCGGGTTGAAGCTCAACTACCCCGAAGCCACCGCGCTGATCGCGGCGGCCATTCTCGAAGGCGCGCGCGATGGCCGCACCGTGGCGGACCTCATGAGCTACGGCGCCACCATCCTGGCGCGCGACCAGGTGATGGAAGGCGTGCCCGAGATGCTGCCGGAGATCCAGGTCGAGGCCACCTTTCCCGATGGCACCAAGCTCGTCACCGTGCACCACCCGCTCCCATGATTCCCGGCGAATACTTCGTGGACGAGGGCACGCTCGAACTCAATGCGGGACGGCGCACGGTTGCGGTGGATGTTGCCAATACCGGCGATCGCCCGGTGCAGGTGGGTTCGCATTTTCATTTTGCGGAGACCAACAGCGCCCTGGCGTTCGACCGCAAGGCAGCGCGGGGTTTCCGTCTCAACATCGCCGCCGGCACGGCCGTTCGCTTCGAGCCCGGGCAGTCGCGGAGGGTGGAACTGGTGGCGCTCGCGGGCGACCGTATCGTCATCGGCTTCAACGCCGCGGTGATGGGCCCGCTTGACGACAAGGCGGCTGTCAAGTCGAAGGCGAAGCCAAAGGCACCGGCAACGCCTGCGAAGAAACGCCCGGCGGCGAAAAAGACAGCGACGAAAGGCCGGCGATGAAGATCGGACGGCGCGCCTACGCCGAGATGTTCGGACCCACGGTGGGCGATCGCGTGCGCCTCGCCGACACCGATCTCGTGATCGAGGTCGAGCGCGACCTCACGATCTACGGCGAAGAGGTCAAGTTCGGTGGCGGCAAGGTCATTCGCGACGGCATGGGGCAGAGCCAGCGCGTGTCGAAGGACAGCGCCGACACGGTGATCACGAACGCGCTGGTGATCGACTGGTGGGGCATCATCAAGTGCGATCTCGCGATCAAGGACGGCAAGATCGCGCGGCTGGGCAAGGCCGGCAATCCGGACATCCAGCCCGGCGTGGACATCGTGATCGGCGCCGGCACCGAGATCATCGCAGGCGAGGGGATGATCGTCACCGCCGGTGGCATCGACACGCACATCCACAACATCTGTCCGCAGCAGATCGACGATGCGCTGATGTCGGGGATCACCACGATGATGGGCGGCGGGACGGGTCCCGCCACCGGGACGTTCGCCACCACCTGCACGCCCGGGCCGTGGCACATCCACCGGATGCTCGAATCCGCGGATGCGTTTCCGATGAACCTGGGCTTCCAGGGCAAGGGCAACTGTTCGTCGCCGGCGCCGCTCATCGAGCAGATCGAGGCCGGCGCCTACGGCTTGAAGCTGCACGAGGACTGGGGCACCACGCCCGCGGCAATCGACAATTGCCTGAAGGTGGCCGACAAGCACGACATCCAGGTCACGATCCATACCGACACGATCAACGAGGCGGGCTTCGTCGAATCCACGCTAAAGGCCATCGGCGGGCGCACGATCGGCACGTTTCACACCGAAGGCGCGGGCGGCGGTCACGCGCCGGACATCATCAAGGCCTGCGGCGAGCCCAACGTGCTGCCGTCGTCCACCAATCCGACGATGCCCTACACGATCAACACGATCGACGAGCATCTCGACATGCTGATGGTGTGCCACCACCTCGATCCGGGCATCGCCGAGGACGTGGCGTTTGCCGAGTCGCGCATCCGCCGCGAGACCATTGCGGCCGAGGACATCCTGCACGACATCGGCGCATTTTCGATGATGTCGTCCGACAGCCAGGCGATGGGGCGCGTGGGTGAAGTGATCATCCGCACCTGGCAGGCGGCGCACAAGATGAAGCAGCAGCGCGGCGCGCTGGGCACCGACACGGCGCGCCACGACAACTTCCGCGTCAAGCGCTACATCGCCAAGTACACGATCAACCCGGCGATCACGCAGGGCATCAGCCACGTGGTCGGGTCGATCGAACCCGGCAAGCTGGCCGACCTCGTCGTCTGGAAGCCGGCCTTCTTCGGCGTCAAGCCCTCGCTGATCATCAAGGGCGGCATGATCGCGGCCGCCGCGATGGGGGACCCCAACGCCTCGATCCCCACGCCGCAACCGGTGCACTACCGACCGATGTTCGGTTCGTTCGGACGGGCCCGGACGGCGACCAGCGTCACCTTCGTGTCGGGCACGGCGCTGAGG
>JANNYI010000261.1:0-1155 GCA_031410015.1 Betaproteobacteria bacterium
GCGAAGACGGCCTCCTGCGGCTCGGCGCCTACCATGGTCCGGGCCTCGAGCAGACGCAGGCGCTCTATCCGATGCCGTCGGACGAATCGACGGCCACAGGCGTGGCGATACGGCGTCGCGTTGTCGTCCATTTCCCGGACATCGAGCACGACGAAGGCGTGCCAGCGCATGCACGGATGGTATGGAACGTAATGGGCATCAAGGCGGCGATCGGCGCGCCAATGATCTGGGAGGGGCGCGGGATCGGCTCCATCTTCGTGGGCCGCGATCACGCGGGCGCGTTCTCCGAGAAGGACATTGCGCTGCTGCGCACTTTTGCCGACCAAGCTGTGATCGCGATCCAGAACGCCCGCCTTTTCCACGAAATCGAGGACAAGAGCCGTCAGCTGGAGATCGCGAACCAGCACAAGTCGGCATTCCTGGCCTCCATGTCGCACGAACTGCGCACTCCGCTCAATGCCATCATCGGCTTTTCCGAAGTGCTGCTGGCACGCCTCTTCGGCGAACTGAACGTGAAGCAGGACGACTACCTCAACGACATCCACTCGTCCGGCAAGCATCTGCTGAACCTGATCAACGACGTTCTCGACCTGTCCAAGGTGGAAGCCGGCCGCATGGACCTGGATCTGAGCGAGTTCGATGTGCCGGCGGCGCTCGCCGATGCAATAACGTTGATCCGCGAGCGCGCGATGAAGCACGGCATCGCGCTCGGACTCGAGGCGCCGGCCGATCTCGGGAGCATCAATGCCGACCAGCGCAAGTTCAAGCAGATCCTGCTCAACCTGCTGTCCAATGCCGTCAAGTTCACACCGGATGGTGGGCGCATCGACGTGACCGCAATGCGGGACGCGAGTGGAATCCAGGTCGCCGTGAAGGACACGGGCATCGGCATCGCACCCGAGGACCAGCAGGCGGTGTTCGAGGAATTCCGCCAGGTCGGCGCTGACTACACCAGCAAGCAGGAGGGTACCGGGCTTGGCCTTGCGCTCACCAGCCGGTTTGTCGAGCTGCACGGCGGGCGCATCTGGCTGGAAAGCGAGCCGGGCAAGGGCTCGACGTTCACGTTTACCATTCCGCTGAAACGATGAGAATGCTATGAGCCTGATCCTGATCGTCGAAGACAACGAAAAGAACATGAAGCTCGTCCGCGACGTG
>JANNYI010000262.1:0-21948 GCA_031410015.1 Betaproteobacteria bacterium
CATCTGGGGCGACGACATCGGCCAGTTCAACGTCAGCGCCTACAACAACGGCATGATGGGCTACAGGACGCCCAACATCGACAGCATTGCCAAGCAGGGTGCGCTGTTCACCGACTGGTATGGCCAGCAGAGCTGCACCGCCGGCCGCGCTGCCTTCATCACCGGGCAGTCGCCGATTCGCACCGGCCTCACGAAGGTCGGCTTGCCGGGCGCGCCCGAGGGCATGAAAAAGGAAGACCCGACGATTGCCACCCTGCTGCGCGCGCAGGGCTACATGACCGGACAATTCGGCAAGAACCATCTTGGCGACCGCGACGACATGCTGCCCACCGCGCACGGCTTCGACGAGTTCTTCGGCAATCTCTATCACCTCAATGCCGAGGAAGAGCCGGAGAACGTCGATTATCCGAAGAGCCCGGAGTTCAGGAAGAAATTCGGTCCGCGCGGCGTGATTCACAGCTTTGCCAACGGCAAAATCACCGATACCGGCCCGCTGACGAAGAAGCGGATGGAGACCGTCGACGAGGAAGTCAACGCCAAGGCGATCGACTTCATGGAGCGCGCCAAGAAGACGGACAAGCCGTTCTTCGTCTGGTGGAACTCGACGCGGATGCACATCTTCACGCACCTGAAAGCGGAGTCGGTCGGCAAGACCGGGCTCGGCATCTACGCCGACGCCATGGTCGAGCACGACGGTCACGTCGGCAAATTGCTCGCGAAGCTCACGGAACTGGGCCTCGACGACAACACCATCGTCATGTACTCGACCGACAACGGCGTGGAGACCTTCACCTGGCCCGACGGCGGCACCACGATGTTCCGCGGCGAAAAGAACACGCAGTGGGAAGGCGGCTATCGCGTGCCCACCGTGATTCGCTGGCCCGGCGTCATCAAGCCGGGCACGGTGATCAACGACATCGGCGCGCACGAAGACATGCTGCTGACACTGGTCAACGCGGCCGGGGGCAAGAACATCAAGGACGACCTGCTGAAGGGCCTCAAGGTCGGCGACATGACCTACAAGGTGCACCTCGACGGCTACGATCTCGCCCCTGCCCTGCGCGGCGAAGCGGCCTGGCCGCGGCGCGAGTTCCTTTACTGGACCGACGACGGCAGCGTCGCAGCGTTGCGCTACGACAACTGGAAGGTCACCTTCCTCAAGCAGGAACACGAAGGCCTCAAGGTCTGGCAGCAGCCATTCACCGTGCTGCGCGCGCCGACCATCGCCAACCTGCGGATGGATCCGTTCGAACGCGCCGAGCAGGAGAACGCGATGGGCTTCCAGCGTTGGTACCTTGAGCGCATGTTCCTCATCGCACCCGCCGGCGGGTACATCGGCAACTGGCTGCAGAGTTTCCGCGACTACCCGCCGCGGCAGAAGCCCGGCAGCTTCAACCTTGAGCGGGTGATGGAAGCGGTGACACGGGGCTCGGGCGACAAGTAGTCGTTACCTTCGTACCGCAGTACAAGGCCATCGCTCGATTTCGGGTGGTGGCATTTTTTTGCGGACATCGGGACTAGAATCTGCCTTACGCGCGACGACCTGATGTGCTCCACTCCAGGCGCCAAACCATCCCCGTCGCACTTCCCATGGAGATTGACATGAAGAGACTACCCGCACCTTTCCTGCTGACGTTGGTCCTCGCAGCACTGACCATGGGCACCGCCCACGCGGTGACAGACGGAACCCCGGACGGCGAAGGACATCCGTATGTAGGTCTGCTGATCTTCGATATTGGCGGTTCCCCGCAATGGCGTTGCTCTGGCACCTTGCTTTCCCCAACAGTCCTGTTGACAGCCGGGCACTGCACGGACGGCGCCACCGGCGGCCGCGTGTGGTTCGAAGCCGATGTCGAAAGCAACAAGGGAGCACTCGGCTATCCGACGGGCGGTTCCACCAGCGTGGAGTTCTGTGGCATCGCCACGCATCCCCAGTTCGGCGAAGCCTCCTTCGTGCGCCACGACGTGGGCGTGGTCACGCTGTGCGACCCGGTTGCGAAGGCCAATTATGGCGTGCTGCCCACGGTCAACCAGCTCGACGTATTGAAGACACAGCGCGGCAAGCAGAACGTGACCTTCACCGCCGTCGGGTACGGACTGCAGAAGAGTTTTCCGGACGCGGCAGATTGGAAGGTCGTAGCGATGAAAGTGCGCATGGTGGCCACACCGCACCTGCTGCAGATCAACACGCCGGGCTTCACCGGTGACTTCTCATTGCTGCTGTCGAACAATGCCGCCACCGGCGGCACCTGCTTCGGCGATTCGGGCGGGCCGAATTTCCTGGGTAACTCCAACACCGTGGCCGGCGTCACGTCGTTCGGCATCAACGGCAACTGCGCCGGTACGGGCGGCGTGTTCCGGATGGACCGCCAGAACGTCCTGGACTTCGTGAACTCATTCCTGGATTAGCGAACGGCGGACCCGCATCAGCACCAGGGCCGACATTGTCGGCCCTGTTTGTTTCAAACTAGCCTCGACCAGTGTCGATCAATTGCGCGGAGGTGCAAGCCCCGGCGGTGGTGGCGTGTTGGGTGGCGGATAACTCGACGCCGGAGCATCGCCGGACGGCGATGACGGCGCATAGCCGGAATCGGGCGGCGTGCCATAACCCGGCGGCGGCGGCGTGTTGGGCGGCGGATAGTTGGACGGCGGCACGCCGCTGTACGGCGCGCCGTAAGGTGCCACGGGACCCGGCGGCGTCGTGCGCGGTGCGGCAATGCGCGGCTGCTGCGTGTAGCCCTGCGCCATGGCCGGCGGCGGCGTATTGGGCGGCGGAAACGCCGGCGCATTCGACGAAGCCATTCCACGCTGCACCATCTGGCCCGGCACCGCATTGCCGCGCGCATACATGCATAGCACATACACCATGTCGTAGCGGCGCTGCGCTTCGGCGTAGGTCCAGCCCGATGCATTGGCGCCCGCGGCGCTGCCGTAGAGCAGCCCCACACCGGCGCCCCACGCCGCAGCCGGGCCCGAACTGCCGTAGCCGGAACCCATGATCGCGCCAGCCGCCGCGCCGATGGCGGTGCCGATCAACGCGCTGGCCACGGCCGCGTTGGCGGCGGCCTGACTTGCGGATTCACCGCCAATGGCCGCCTGCGCATTCTGCTGGCATGCCGCCTGGTCGGCCTGGAACTGCGCCTGGTTCTTCTGCGAACCGGGCATCACCATCACATTCGGCCCGCTGGGCACGGTGGCGCAACCGCTGGCAAGGAGCGCCAGCACCACCGGCGCAACCAGCGCCCGTTTCGACATCAGCGAAAGTTTCATGATCTAGCCCGCGGGCGTGGACACGGATTGCGGCAGCACCGGAACCCACGCGCGATTGCAATTCTGGACATACGGGAAATAGCCTGCCGGCTCGGTGCAGTAGTACCAGTAGACCGTGGCCACCGGCGCGGCCTGCGCCTGTTCGATGAAGGTGGTGTTCTGGTCGAACGCAAGCGGCGATTCGACCAGCGTGGACGCAAACGCGCCGGTATCGGCGACACCCCAGATCGGCGTTGTGACGGCAATGCTCACGCCGCTGCCCCACACCGCGGGCGCCCACCAGCCGGAGCCCCAGCCCCAGCCCGAACCCCAGCCGGCGCCCCATGCGGGACCCCACCAGCCCGGGCCCCAGCCCGCGCCCCAGCCCCATCCGGGACCCCAGCCCCAACCGGCACGCCAGCCCCAGCCTGCGCCCCAACCTGGACGCCAGCCACCGTGCCACCCGTTGTTCCAGCCGTTGTTCCAGCCGCCGTGCCAGCCATTGTTCCAGCCGCCGTGCCAGCCATTGTTCCAACCGCCGTTGTTCCAGCCAGGACGTCCACCGTTCCAACTGCCGTTCCAGCTGCCACGGCCGCCGTTGTTCCAGCCCGGCTGGCCGCTGCCATTGCCACCGCGACCTCCCGACCACTGGCCGCCTCCGCCGTTGCCGCCGCCGCCGGTCCACTGGCCTCCACCACCCCCGCCGCGGCCGTTGTTCTGCCACCCGGTGGACTGGAGCGCGCTGCCGGTGCCGGCAACCATGGCGCCGGGATTGCCGCCGCGCTGTCCGGTGCCGGCCGCGTAGCTGTTGCCGCCGTTGCGGTAAGCGCCGCCGGCGGCATTGGGCTGGCTGACAGCGCCTTCCCGATAGCCTGCATTGTTCGTTGGGCCGCGATAACCGGGGGCGCCGGCATAAGCGCTGCCGGGCGCCGCAGCCGGGCGATTGCCGGCATAACCGCCACTGGCGACCGTGCCGCGACTGGCGGGATAGCCGCTGCCGGCAACCGCGCCGCGACCGGCCGGATAGCCGCCACTGGCGACCGCGCCGCGATTGCCCGGAGTGCCGGCGTAGCCGACGTTGGGTGCAACGCCACGGCTGGCGGGCGCGCCTGCATAGCCGCCACCTTGATACCCGCCGCGATAACCGACATAGCCGCCCGATCCTGCCGCAGCGGCGGAACCGCCGCGATAGCCGCCTCCGCCGGCATAGGCGCCGCCGGTCGGGGCACCGCGCCCGCCGCCACCGCCCTGGGCCATGCCCGTTCCGCCGCCGGATCCATGTCCGCCACCGCCCCCACCCCGACCCTGGGCGTCGGCAATACCGCTGGCTGCCAAGGCAGCCGCTGCAACCACGGCAAACGCGACTCTGTTCATGATTCACTTCCCCCTGCCGGCTGCACGGAATGCCCGCGCGCCCGTTGTCCCGGCCAAACCGGGATGCTTGTGCTTGTTCAACGGCTAGGACAACCCAAGGTTGACAGTAGTGCCCGCCGGTTACAAATTGCCCGCACTGCGAATAGGCAGAAAGGGGCAGAGATCGTGTCCGGCGAGGCCGCCCCGGCACCTGCACTAGAATGCCGGATTCTCTACCTGCTTTCGAGGACTGTCATGCCTGCCGATCCCCGCACTCCCGACGCCACGATGGATGCCGCTTCGCTCTACCGCGAGGAAATTGTCACCGACCGCCGCGTCGGCACCATTCGCCTGATGGCGCCGATCAACGCCGACGGCACGCCCGACCCGGCCCGCCCGACGATCTACACCGGCGAAGCACAGATCATGACCAACATGGGCGCCCTGCCGGTGAGTTTCGACATCGAAGCCGCCACGCTGGCCGAGGCCGTGGAGAAGTACGGCGAATCCGCCAAGACCGGCATCGAGCGCACCATGCGCGAGTTGCAGGAAATGCGGCGGCAGCAGTCCTCCGGGCTGATCGTGCCACCGGCCGGCACGGCCAGCGCGCTTGCCGGAGGCATGGGCGGCGGGATGGGCGGCGGCAAGATCCAGTTACCGTAATTCCGCCGTCGGCCGGATGGCCGATGGCGTGCCGGCGGCACGCTGCCCGATGCTTGGTGGACACCTCCACCAAGCCCCGGAGCCGCCATGGCGCACCTGCTCGACCCTGCCAGCATCACCACCGAAGCCGCCTACGCCGCTGCGCTGGACGAACTCGAAGACCTGATGCTGGCCGACCCCGGCACGCCCGGCGGTCGCCGCTTCGAGGAGTTGGTCGACCTGATCGAGGAATACGAGGCGCAGCGTGACGGCTACGACCTGCGGCGGATGAAGCAACTGCTGGCCACCGGGCGCTGAAGCACCGCAGCGCCTGCCGTGTGCCCGCGGCTGTCGGACACACGCCTACCCACCATTCGATGTTGCGCCGACCGCCTGCGGTCGCGCGCAAGCCTATATTCGCCTCATCGCCTGCGGCTGCACGCCAACCCGCTGCCGCAAACAACCACCCATGCCCCTACCGGAGATGAAGATGACAACGCACTGGATCCTGGCCGGCCTCTTCGCCTTCACGGTGGCCGCCATCCTGGGTCTCGCGCTCGCGCTGGTCGGCCCCGTGGCGCCGCTCAACGTGCTGGGCGGCATCACCATGCTGCTGGGCGTGGGCGGCATCATCGTTCACTCGCAGCTGCTGCAGGATCGCGATCCCCATGCGTGGACGGTGCTGCGCTACCGCGCGGCCGTCTTTCCCGCGCATATCGTCGACGCCTGGTCGCGCCTGCGCCATGCGCTGGGCTTGCCGCCGGCCAACGCCCGCGCGCAGAAGTACTGACGCCAGCGCCGCTCACGCGGCAGCGGTGGCGCCCCGCGCGACGAGCTTGCCCCGACCTGCCGCCTTGGCCGCATACAGGGCGAGATCCGCGCGCTGGATCCATCCTTCCACGTCCTCCGCACGCGGCGACGCCTGCACCGCGCCGAGGCTCACCGTGCAGCGCAGCTCTCGCACCCGCTCGAACACCAGCGCCTCGATGTGCGTTCGAATGCGCGCCGCGGTCTCGTCCGCGCCATCGAGGTTGGTATCGGGCAGGATCAGGATGAACTCATCGCCGCCATAGCGCATCGGCGTATCGCTGCCGCCGCGGCTGCTGGCGCGCAGCGCCTGCGCCACGCCACGTAACACCTCGTCGCCCGCCAGATGGCCGAACATGTCGTTGATGCGCTTGAAGTGATCGAGGTCGAGCAGGATCAGCGATACCGGGCGGCCGGTTTCGCGTGCGCGCGTCAACTCGGCTTCAGCCACGGCGAGGCCATGCCGGCGATTGGCCAGCCCGGTCAGGTCATCGGTGCGTCCCACTTCGTCCAGGCGCCGGTTCTGGCTCGAGATCCGGCTTGCCAGTGCATGGTTGGTGAAGCCGATCAGCAGCGGATAGGCCACCAGCAGCGGCAGGCAGCCCAGCACCACCGGCATCGGCGTTGCGAGGGCCACGGGAAAGCCGAGGAGCGCGGACGCAGCCACGCAAGTGGCGACCAGGCACGCCAGCGAGCGCAGCAGCAGCCGCGGTCCGCCCGCGCTGATCTTGTCCATCGACAGCATCGTCAGCAGCAGGACGCTCGGCAGCAGGTTGAACTGGATCACCGCCATCCACATGCCGCCAAGCGCCGAATCGACCATCAGGTTGCGTTCCTCGGCGCGGCGTGGCGCGTGACTGCGCTCGGCCAGGCGGCACGCCACATGCGGCCACACGAGACCATTGCACGCTAGGAGAAGCCACCACCAGCCGCTGCCCTGCAGCCACAGCACGGGCGCAACGCAGAGCATGCCAAGACCCAGTCCCACCACGCGCAGGTGATAGACGCGATGCACGAACGCCAGTGCGCGCGCGCGGGACGCACCGGCGGGCTGCGCGGCGCTGGCGCGATTGGGTACGGCAAGATGGGGTTGCGACGGCAGGGGCACGACGTTGCGCTCGGTGAATTGCGGCAACCTGTGCCGATGCGCGACAGATCGCGCGCACCGCATCACGGGGGATGCCTCGACAATGGAATGCAGGGACCACCTGCAAGGACCTTGCCAGCGTCGCGGGAACGGTACGCTACAACAATGAATCGGTGAGCCGCGCCAGATTTTCCATCGCGCGGCGGCCCGCCGGCAGCGCCCGCCGCTCCTCCCGCGTGACCTGATTGGTGTGCGCCAGATAGCCGTCCTGGATCACCCGCAGCGCCGCCACCACCGTGCGGTCGTAGATCAGCACGCTCACTTCCGCATTGAGCGCGAAGGAGCGGATGTCGAGATTGGACGAACCGATCAACGCCACCTCGTCGTCGACGCTCATGTGCTTCGCGTGCAGGAAGCTGCCCGTGTGGCGATGAATGTTGACGCCGGCCTTCAGCATCGCGTCGTAGTACGACTGCTGCGCCAATTGCACCAGCGGCTTGTTCGACGCCTGGTCGACGATCAGGTCCACCGTCACGCCGCGCCGCGCCGTGCTGCACATCGCGATCAGGAACGGTTCGCTGGGAATCACATAGGGCGACGTCAGCACCACGCGCGAGCGCGCGCCGTACATCAGCGCGATCATCACGGCCTCGGCGGTGCCTTCGTTGTATCCCGGTCCGCTTGGCACCACCTGCGCCAGTCCCGTCGCTGCCTTCACCGCCGACTGCGGATCGAGATTGTCCGACTCCGGCGGCAGGTCGCCCGTTTCGAGGTAGCGGTCGCCCAGCAGCACCGCGTGCAGATGGCGCACGATGGGGCCGGTGGCGCGCACCAGCATCTCCTCGTTGATCATGCCCTTGTTGGCGCCGGGGCTCACCACGTTCTGCGACCCGAAGTACGCGCAGACATCGTCGACGACCACGATCTTGCGATGATTGCGCAGGTCGAAGCGCGCCGCGTTGGGACCCCACAGGCGCAGCGGCATCACGGCGATCACCTCCGCGCCGGCGGCGCGCAATCCGGGCCCGAGTCCCTTCAGCCCCGCGCGCGAACCGATCGCGTCCATCAGCACGCGCACCTTGACGCCACGACGCGCGGCGCGCGCGAGCGTGTCGGCCATGCGCCGTCCGACGTCGTCGTCCTCGAAGATGTAGAAGAGCATGTGCACGTAGCGCGTGGCGCCGTCCACATCGGCGGCGATGCGGTCGAGCGCCGCGCCGTAGACCGGCAACAGGTCGAAGCGGTTGCCGCCGATCACCGGAAACTCCGACAGCTGGTCGGCCAGACGCAGCGCGGGCAGCAGTTCGGGCGTCACTGCATGGGCCACGCCGGCATCGAACTGCGCGGAGCGCGGGGCTATCGTGCGGATCAGGTCGTAGATCTGCCGTTGCACGTCGAGGCGACGGCGCGGCAGGTACGCGCGGCCGATCAACAGGTACAGCAGGAGGCCCACCCACGGCAGGAAGAAGATCAGCAGCAGCCAGGCCCGCGCGGCATTGGGCGGGCGGCGCTGCGGCACGTAGAACAGGGCGCCGATGCGCACCGTCCATTCGCTCGCGACGTAGAGGGTGCCCCAGTCGAGCGAGCGCAAGGAGATGTCGAACATTGGAAGTGGCCGGTGTGCGTCCCGCGCGCATGGTACCGCGCAGCGTGTTCGCGCGGGCGCAAGTCATGCCTGCCGGCGAGGACCGCTACAATCGGTACCCACGTTGCCCTGGATGCAGGACCCACGCGATGCAAGACCCCGCCCCGCCGCTCGAGATCGTCCACAACCTCGACCGCCATCGCTTCGAGACGACTGTCGACGGCATGCACGGCGAGGCCGTGTATCAGCGCCTCGGCAACACGCTGCACCTCGTGCACACGGAAGTCGCGCCGGCGCTCGAAGGCCGCGGCATTGCCGGGGCCCTGGTCGAGGCGATGCTCGACCATGCCGCCGCCAACGGCCTCAAGGTGATTCCGCAATGCTAGTTCGTCCGCGCGTGGATGCGGCGGCACCCGGAGACGCAGGCGCTGCTCGCGCCCGGCGCGCGGGTGTAGGCGCGGAGCGTGTGTAGGCGAGCCATCAGCCTCGCGTGGCAATCCGCGAGGCTGAAGCCTCGCCTACGGGCGGGCAACTACGCCGCCATTGGCGGTGCCAATGCGCCCAGATAGCCGCGCGCCCCCGGGTCGGCAGCCAGCGCGTCGAATGACGCGAATTCGCTGATGCCGCCCTTCTGCACGAAGATGAAGCGCTCGCAGGCCTCGCGCAGGATCTCGAGGTGGAACGGCTCGTTGGGATGCACGCACAGCAGCACCACGTGCCCTTCCCGGCGCAGCCGCGCGAAGAAATCGAGCATGAAGCCGATGTAGCCGTCCTGCACGGAAAACTGCGGCTCGTCGAACAGGTGCACCAGCGGCCGCGTGCGGCCTGCCGATTCCATCATGAACGCGGGTCGCGTGCGGCGGAAGGACCGCACCTGGTACGACTGGTGGTAGTGAATGGCGAGGCGATCGCGCTCGCCGTGGCGCACGCGATGGATCTCGCGACCGTCGACCATCACGCGCCCGGACGTGGGCGCATTGCTGCCGGTGATCAGCTCGAACAGCGTGGTCTTGCCCGACCCGTTGGGGCCGAGCACACCGATGGTCTGCGGCGCATCGACGCGAAAGTCGGCGGACAGCGTGAACGTGGGCCGACGGGCGAAACCCGGCGCGTAGTACCGCTTGACCAGGCCGTCGACGTGCAGCAGGGGTGCGTTCATGTGTGATCCCCCCGAACGGCGCTGCGCGCCGCTCCCCCCGGGGGGCCATCGCCTTGGGGCGGCCCTGCGGCGATCATGCCGCCAGCCCGAGACTGAGCCGCGCCGACGCATCCTCGCGCAATGCGGCCCCCGTGCCTTCGTGCACCACGCGGCCGCCATGCAGCACGATCACGCGATCGGCGATGTCCAGCACCGTGCGCACATTCTGGTCGACGACAAGGCAGGCCACGCCGGTGGACTTGAGCCTGACGACGGTGCGCATCACGTCCTGCACGACCTTGGGTGCGAGGCCCTGGCTGGGCTCGTCGAACAGCACCAGCCCGGGCGCGCCCACCAGCGCGCGCGAAATCGACACCATCTGCAATTCGCCTCCCGACATGTTTTCGCATTCGCGCGGCAGCAGATGCTTCAGCGCGGGAAAGATCTCGCAGCACTCATCCTCGTCATAACCGCGGAACGGCGTCTTCTTGCGCGCGATGGCGAGGTTGCGCGCGGCGGTCAGCGTGGGGAACACGCGGCGGTCGTCCGGCACCCAGCTGATCCCGGCGCGCGCGATTTCGTGCGTGGGCAAGCGCGTGATGTCGCGCTCGCCAAACATGATGGTGCCTTGCCGTGCTGGCGTAAGCCCCAGGATCGAGCGCAGCGACGTGGTCTTGCCGGCGCCGCTCGGCCCCAGCAGCGCGACGATCTCGCCTGCGCCCACCTCGAACGACACGCCGAACAGCACCTGCGTCTCGCCGTAGAACGTGTCGATGCACTGCACCTTCAGCATGGAATGGCTCCCAGCGCCGAGCGTTGCACCCAGTCGTTGTCGCGCAACTCCGCGGGCGTGCCGCGCGCGATGACCTGGCCCCAGTGAATGACGTTGATGGTGTCGGCGAGACCGAAGAGAAAGCGCATGTCGTGCTCGATGATCACCAGCGTGAGGTTGCGTTTGAGTTCCGCGACCAGTTCGGTCAGCCGCGCGGTGCCGTTGGCGCCGAGGCCCGACGTGGGCTCGTCCAGGAACAGGATGCGCGGCGACGTGGCCAGCGCAAGGCCGATCTCGAGCGCGCGCCGCTCGCCGTAGGCCAGGTCCTTCGCCCGCACCCGCTCGCGTCCGCGCAGGCCCACGCGCTCGAGCAACGCGGCCGCGCGATCCTCGGCCGCGCTGTCGCGGCCGCGATCGCGCCACGCGTCGAACGAGCGCGCGCGCATCGCCGGCAGCGCCACCACCAGGTTGTCGAGCGCGGTGTCGTCGTTGAAGAGATTGATGGCCTGGAACGACCGCGCCACGCCGCGGCGCGTGATCGCCGGCGGCGCCAGGCCGGCGATGTTGTCGCCGTCGAACACGATCTCGCCGCGGTCGGGCGTGTACATGCCGGTGAGGCAGTTGAAGCACGTGGTCTTGCCCGCGCCGTTGGGACCCATGATGCCGGTGAGCGTCCCCGCCTCGAACGCAAGATCGATGTCCTCCAGCACCACGCGGTCGCCGAAACGCTTGTGCAGGTGCCGGGCCTCGAACAGCGCCATGTCAGTGCGCCCTGGCGCGACGAACGCTGCCGGCAAGATCGCGCAGCATCCCCGCGATACCTTCGGGCTTGTACAGCACGACCGCCATGAACAGGAGGCCGTACCAGAAGAGCCACGTCTCCGTATACGCGCCGAGCAGGTCGCGGGCGAGGATGAAGAAGGCGGCGCCCAGGAGCGGCCCCCAGAAACTGGTGAGCCCGCCGCCAATCAGCACCATCATCACGACGAAGCCGGATTGGTGCAGGCTCATCACGTTGGGATAGGCCGACTGCTGCGCCATCGCGAACAGCGCCCCAGCAAGGCCCGCGATGGCGGCCGAAATGACGAACACCAGCCACTTGTAGATCCACACCCGATAGCCGAGGAAGCCGGCGCGCATCTCGTTCTGCTTGATGCACTGGAGCACGCGTCCGGTCGGCGAATGCACGAAGCGCCAGCAGAACAGCACGACCAGCAGCAGCATCGCGAACACGAAGTAGAAGAGCGCGTCGTTGGACTTCAAGCCGAACGTGGCAACGCCGAACTCGACCGGCAGCCGCTTCAGGTTGAGGAGCCCATCCTCGCCGCCTGTCACCGAATGCCACTTGACGGCAACGAACCAGAACACCTGCCCGAAGGCGATCGTGAGCAGCGCGTAGTAGATACCGCGCCGGTGCGAGATGAGCGCGGCGACGCAGCCGCCCAGCACCGCCGCCGCCAGCACGGCGCCGGCCAAGTCGAACCAGAGATTGCTCCATACTCGCAATTGCAGCAGGCCGAACGCGTACGCGCCCACGCCGAAGAACGCGCCATGGCCAAACGAAGGCAGGCCGGAATTGCCGAGCAGCAGGTTGTAGCCCATCGCGTAGATCATGAAGATCGCGATCTCGACAGCCAGGTACTGGTAGAGGCCGATGCGCGCCATCCACAGTGGGCTGGTGCCCATGATCAGCGCCAGTGCGATCAACGGCCATGGCAGCGCCGGTATCGGCGTGGCGCGGGCGAAGGCAAGCGGCAGGAGGGGAGGCTGGATCGAGTTGGTTGGCATGGACGAACAGTGGAATAAGGGGTGGACGCCGGACCCCGGCAATGTTCCAATTCGTTCCAAGATAGAATAAACGTTCCAAATTGACAAGCCCCGCGCGCGGGGTCGAGGAAACTTCCGATGCCGGCCAGCACCCGTTACGACGATCTCGCCCGCTCCATCACGGAGAGCTATCCGCAGCTGCCCAATCGGCTGCAGGGCATTGCGCGCTTCGCGCTCGGCAATCCCGACGCGATGGCGCTTTCCACGGTGGCGGAGATCGCGCGCGAGGCTGCGGTGCCGCCGTCGGCGGTGATCCGTTTCGCCAACGCGCTCGGCTATCCCGGCTTCACCGACCTGCAGCGGATCTATCGCGAGCGCCTTGTCGCGCGGTCGGCCACTTATCGCGAGCGCATCGAGCAACTGCGCCGCACCGGAGGCGACAAGGGTCACGTGGTGCCGCAGCTGATCGAAAGCTCCATCCACGAGCTGGAGCGGCTGCGCGATCACTTCGACCCGCGCCGTCTCGATATCGCCACCGGCCACATTCTCGCTGCTTCGAACGTCTATCTGCTGGCGCAGCGGCGGGCATTTCCCGTGGCGGGCTACCTGGCCTACGGTCTGGCGCAACTCGAGATCCGCGCGTTCCTGCTCGACTCGGTCGGTGGCATGCTGCGGCAGCAGCTCGCGGTGGTCGGCGAGGGCGACGTGCTGGTGGCGGCCAGCTTCCGCAACTACACGGCGGAGGTCGTCGACATGGCCACGCTGGCGCGCGAGCGCGGCGCGACCGTGATCGCGATCACCGATCACGCCGTGTCGCCACTGGCGCGCGTGGCGCAGGTCACGATCGAGATCGGCGACGACCCCGAGGCACCCTTCCGTTCGCTGGTGGCGCCGTTGTGCGCCGCGCAGGCGCTGGTGATGTCGGTGGGCTATGCGCTGACCGAGCGCAATGGTCGCGCCAAAGGCGCCAGGAAACCCCGCCGCCGCACTTGACAGGCCGAGGCAATGGAATGATTATTCCATTTTATGGCCGAACAGAACGATTGAATCGTCCTCGGCCACCCACCCGCCTGGAGGCATCGATGAACGAGAAGACCCCGGTTTCCCCGACCAACGCCGGCGCCGGAGCCGGTGCCGACGTCACGCCGTCCGCGCCCGACACCTCGCGCCGTTCATTGCTGAAGACCATCGCGGCCGGCGCGGGTGCAGCGACGTTCTTCGGACCGTGGAAAACCAACCACGTATGGGCCCAGGCGGCGCAGAAAAAGCCGCTGGTGATCGGCCTCACGATGGACGCGTCGGGCCAGTACGCGGCTTCCGGCGGCATGGAGCGCCTGGGCGCGATGATGGCGATCAAGGAATTCAACGACAAGGGCGGCGTGCTGGGACGGCGCATCGAGTCGATCCACATGGATACGGAAACCACACCGGCCACGGCCTCGCGCGTGGCCGAGCGGATGATCACGCGCAATGAAGCCGCGTTTCTGGTCGGCGGCGTGCACTCCGGTGTCGCCAACGCCATCTCGCAGGTGGCGCAGAAGTACGGCACGGTCTACTTCAACTGCAACTCGAGCTCGCCGACCGAATCCGGCAAGGACTGCCATCGCGTCAAGTTTGTCTGGGACGGCAACGGCACCAACTTCGCGGAAGCGATCGTGCGCAACGCCATCAAGGCCAACGGCAAGAATTGGGTGCTGTTGACCAACGACTACGTGTGGGGTCATACCACCAGCAAGGCCACGCGCGGGCTGGTCGAGGCCTACGGCGGCAAGATCGTCGACGAGCTGATGATTCCGCAGAACACGCGCGACTTCTCCTCGTTCCTCATCAAGCTGCAGCAGATCAAGCCCGATGTCGTGGCCACCGCCGTGGGCGGCGACGACATCAAGGCGCTGCGCCAGCAGGTAGTGCAGCTTGGCCTGCAGAAAAAGATGGCGTGGATCAACAACCAGCAGGACTGGCCCGACGTCTATGGCCTGGGACCGGAGCAGATCTTCGGCGTGTTCGGCACCACGTGGTATTGGCGCCTCGACCTGCCGGGCGTCAAGGAGTTCGTCGACAGCTATCAGAAGGTGTATCCGGGCATGGCCATCCGCGTGCCGGGCAACGTCTACTACAACGGCTACGTCTCCACCCGCGAGCTGCTGCGTTGCATCGAAGAAGCCGGCACCACCGCCAACATCCCCGTGATCAAGAAGCTCGAGGGCCGCAAGATGACCGCGCGCGACCGGATGCAGGCCTACGACGCGTACATCGACCCGGCCACGCACCAGTGCCAGCAGACGATCTACATGGCCACCTACAACGACCAACCCGCGGCCAAGGACGACCTGTACAGGATCCTGACGCAGTCGGAACCCAAGGATGTCGTCGACAAGGATTCGGCCAAGACGTGCAAGCTCGAGACCTACGAGGCCACGCCCACTTTCGAAATGTGATTGACCGCGCGTGACGCTGCTTCCTCATCTCGTCAACGGCGTCGCGCTTGGCCTCCTGTTCGCGCTGATCGCGCTCGGGTTCATGCTGGTCGTGAGCCTGATGGAGACCATCAACCTCGCGCATGGATCGTTCTTCGCGCTGGGCATGTACGTGGCGCTGATGCTCATCGCGCCCACCGGCGAATTTGCCGGCGCGTACACCCAGTCGTGGCGCGCGCTGCCGCTCGAATGGCGCTACACGCTGGCCCTGCTGCTCGCACCCATCGTCGTGGGCGTGGTCGGCATGGTGCTGGAGTTGGCGTTGCGGCGCACCTACGGCCGCGATCCGCTGTACGGATTGCTGCTCACCTTCGGCGCCGCGCTGGTGCTGGAGGAAGGCATCCGCGCGATCTGGGGCTCCACCGAGAAGCAGTTGCCGCTGCCCGACGTGATCGCCGGCGCATTCATGGTCGGCGACCTCATCTATGCGCGCTATCGCCTCTTCGCATGCGCGTTCGCGGCGCTGGCCATCGGCCTCCTCTGGCTGTTCCTCGAGAAGACGCCGTATGGTTCCATCATCAAGGCCGGCGCGCACGACAGCGAAATGGTGCGCGCGCTGGGCATCAACCTGTCGCGGCTGCGGCTCTTCGTGTTTGCGCTGGGCGTGGCGCTGGCCGGCCTCGCGGGCGTGATCATGGCGCCGATCTGGGGAATGCGCCCGCACGTGGGCGTGGATGCCGTCGTGCCCGCGTTCCTGATCATCGTCCTGGGTGGCGTGGGCAGCTTCTGGGGCGCCGTCGTGGCCGCGCTGCTGGTCGGCATGGTGGTGGGGCTCACCGGCGCCTACGCGTCGGAATGGTCGCTGCTGTCGATGTACCTGCTCTTCATCGCCGTGGTCACCTTCCGCGCGCGCGGTTTCTTCGGCAAGAAGAGCGTGCTGGATGTATAACCGGTGCCACTCCTCCTTTCCGCGCTGATGCCATGACCTCCACCAGTTTTCGTCCCGACGATTTTTCCGGCAAGGTCGCGCTCGTCACCGGCGGCTACGGCGGCATCGGCGAGGCCGTCGCGCGCGAGTTGGCGCAGCTCGGCGCCACCGTGATCGTCGCCGGCCGCGATGCCGACAAGGCGCAGACGCTGGCCGACGCGATCATGGCCGACGGCGGCAAGGCCTCCGGCATCGCCTACGACGTGCGCAACATCCCGGCGATGCAGACCGCCGTGACCGCGGCGGCGGCGCGCCACGGCACCATCGACTTCCTCGTCAACAGCGCGGGCACGCAGCAGATCGAGCCCATGGTCGACGTGACCGAGGAGGCTTTCGACCGCGTGCTGGATGTGAATCTCAAGGCGTCGATGTTCGTCGCGCAGGCAGTGGCGCGCGTGCAGATCGCCGCGGGCCGCGGCGGGCGGCAGGTGCACATCCTGTCGGTGCGCGCGCAGCTCGGCATGCGCGACCGCGGCTACTCCGCGTACTGCAGCAGCAAGGGCGGCCTCGTCATGCTGGTGAAGCAGCACGCGGTGGAACTGGCGCGGCACGGCATCAACGTCAACGGCGTGGCGCCCACCGTCGTGCGCACGCCGATGGCCTCCGACTGGCTGAACGACCCCGAGACCTACCGGAAGCTGATCGACCGCATTCCGCTTGGGCGGGTGGCCGAAGTGGGCGACGTGAGCGGACCCGTGCTGTTCTTCCTCGGCGCGGCCACGGCGTTCGTCACCGGGCAGGTTCTCTACGTCGACGGCGGGATCACCGCAACGCAGTAGACGAATCGATGCCGCTTCAGTGCGACATCAGCACCGGCACGGTCATCGACTGCAGCATGAGGCGCGTGACGCCGCCCAGCACCCGCTCGGCCAGCCGGCCCCGGCTGTAGGCGCCCATCACAATGAGGTCGGTCGACAGGTCGGCCGCCCGCGACAGCAGCAATTCGCCGACTTCGATGTCTTCCGCGACCTCGGGGCGCACCGTCACCTCGATGTCGTGCCGCGCGAGATAGGCGGCGATCGCTGCGCCGGAATGCGATCCTGCAGCCGCGCCGTCCCTGGGTGATGCGATCGCCATCACGACGACCTTGCCGGCGCGCTTCAGGAGCGGGAGCGCATCGCATACGGCACGCGTCGATTCGCGCGACTCCTTCCATGCGATCAGCACGTTCTGCCCCACGACCGGGTAGTCACCGTAGTGGGGAACGACGAGCAGCGGCCGCCCGGCCTCCATCAGCATCCCGTACAGCAGGTCGCTTGCGAACGCGGCATCGGCATCCTCGGGCAACGGCTGCCCCACGACCGCAATGTCCGCATAGCACAGGTGCAGGACGGCGGCGGCCAGCGCGGGGCCGGCCGGCGCGGTCCAGGACACGGCCGTCAGCTGCTCGGTGGCGACCGCGGCGCGAAAGCGGTTCTCCGCGTGCGCCTGTGCCTTGCCGGTTTCCTGCAGCCGGCCCTCGACCACCGAATCCGGCAGCATCGCTGCCTTGAACGGTGTCATTTCGGACGTGGCGGTGAGATAGACACCCTGCAGGTCGGCGCCGTAGGTTCGCGCCAGACGGGCCGCGACGCGGATGCGACGGTCGCTCTGGTCGGTGTCGTCGACCTGGACGAGTAAGGAACGATAGCCCATGAAATCCCCGGTGAGTGGTCTGCCGCCATTCTGTCCCATTGCGGACTTGCGCGGTTTGACGCCGATCATGCCGCGCGCGCGGCGGGGCTTTCGCACGAGGACACCGGCGAACCCGGGGACGCGAACCGCTCAGCGCGGCGCGCGTGCCGGCAACCTCAGTGCAGCCGCTCCCGCGACTTGCGGGCCGAGTCGGACAACGTGCGGCGCGAACCGCTGCCGCGCGTCTGCGCGGTGCGCAGGCCCTGCCAGAAGCGATAGATCAGCACGGAGGCCACCGCCAGTTCCTCGACCAGGCTGGCGCGCTTTTCCTTGTCGTCGATCCATTCCGCGAACTCCGGATCCTGGTCGCCGAACGCCAGCGCCTCGATCGGGAAGATCCAGTCGCGCGCATCCTCGGCGTCGTAGAGCGGCTGCCACGCCTCGTCGCGCAGCTTGATGCCGGCCATGTAGCCTTCGCACCACGCCGCGCCTTCCGGCGGCTGCTTTTCGTCGGACTTCTTTTCCTCCGGCAGGTACAGAAGCGGCTTGAAGCGCGTGGGGGACTCGGCCAGCGTGCGCTGGATGCCCACCATGTGACGCAGGATCAGCGCCATGATCGTCTGCGCCTGCTCACTGTTGCCGTAGGCCGGCGTGGCGCTGCGGCCGCCGTCGCTCCATACCTGCGGCAGCCATTCCGACGGCTGGATCTGCTCGGGGCCGCTGACGATCGACGCGAGAAAGCCGTCGAGCATCTCGAGGTCCATGCAGTCCTCGGGCACGGCGTCGGATGCCAAGAAATTCTCAAGTTCGTCGAGCTCGGCGTCGTTGAGGGGCTCGTCCAGTGCGCGCGTTTCGTTCATGGTGCCCATGCAAACAAAGTGGAACCGCACATCATGGGGGTTTTCCGCCGATGGCGCAACTTGGGAGGATTGGGTGCCTGCGCCGCGAGGCTGAAGCCTCGCCTACATATCCTCGTGTACGTTGCGGCGTGAACCTGCAGGCGAGGCTTCAGCCTCGCGCCGTCAACGCAACTTGTGCGCGAGGTTCAGCGCCGCCGCGATCAGCAGCACCGCGCCCGCCTGGTGCGCCGCGGCCAGATGCAGCGGGACGACGTGCAGCAGCGTGACGATGCCCAATGCAATCTGCACCGCCAGCATGGCCAGCAACAGGTGGGATGCCGTGCGCGCCCGCGCCGGCACGGCAACGGATCGCGCCACCTTCCACCACAGCACCGGCACGGCGAACGCAAGCAGCCAGGCCAGCATTCGATGGTCGAACTGCACAGTGGCCATGTTGTAGAAGAAGTTTTTCCACCACGGCTCGATCAGCATGATCTCGGACGGAATCACCTGCCCGTTCATCAGTGGAAACGTGTTGTACGCAAAGCCCGCGCGGATGCCCGCGACGAAGCCGCCCGACAGGATCTGCAGGAACACGAGCGCAACGATGGCGATGGCGAAATGCCGCACCGGGCGCACGGCGGCGCTGGCGACGCGTCGCGGATCGAGCAGCGACAGCGCCACCCAGAACATCGCGGCAAAGATCACGATGGCCAGTCCGAGATGCGCGGTCAGCCGGAACTGCGAGACCCGCGGATCGTCGACGAGGCCGCTCTTGACCATGTACCAGCCCATCGCGCCCTGCAGCCCGCCCAGCACGAAGATGGCGGCGAGGCGGCCGCCGTAACCCGGAGGAATGCGCCGCCGCGCGAGGAACCAGAGGAACGGCACTAGGAATGCGAGGCCGATGACGCGACCCAGCACGCGGTGCGCGTACTCCCACCAGAAGATGCCCTTGAACTCGTCGAGCGACATCCCCTTGTTCACCTGCTGGTACTCGGGCGTGACGCGATACTTGTCGAAGGCCACCTGCCAGTCCTGCGCGGACAATGGCGGCACGGTGCCCACGATCGGCTGCCACTCGGTGATCGACAACCCCGAATGAGTGAGCCGCGTGACGCCGCCCACCACTACCATGGCGAACACCAGTACGCAGCATGCGAGGAGCCAGATTGCCACCGCGCGGGAGCCCCCCGCCGCCACGAACGAGGGCGCGCGCGCGGGTGCGGAAGTGCCGGGATGGGACAGCGCCGTTGCCATGACCGGATTATCCCACGCGCCCCCGGTGCGGCCCGTTGGACGCGAGCCTGTTCCGCAGCGCGTAAAATGGCCCCCCATGCGGCACCGACTGACCGCACAAGGACATTCATGACCTCGAAGCTCTCATTCCTCGGCCTGCTGCTGGCCCTGATTGCCGCGCCCGCATGGGCGCAAGTCACCATCACCGATGCCTGGGTGCGCGGCACCGTGCCCGGACAGAAGGCCACCGGCGCCTTCATGAGCATCACCAGCGCCACCGACGTGACGCTCGTGTCCGCCTCGTCGCCTGCAGCCAAGGTCGTCGAGATCCACGAGATGACGATGGACGGCGGCGTGATGAAGATGCGCGCCGTCGACAAGCTGGCGCTGCCGGCGGGCAAGTCGGTTGAACTGAAGCCGGGCAGCTATCACGTGATGTTGATGGACATCACCCAGCCGCTCGCCGCCGGGCAGACCGTGCCGGTCACGCTGACGTTCGTGGGCAAGGACGGCAAGAAGACGACGCAGGAAGTGAAGGCTCCGGTGAAGGCTCTGACCGCCGCCGCCGACGCCCACAAGCACTGACGGCCCGGCAGCCACCGCGGCGGGCCGATTCCGAGCGCGCCGGCAACGCGGAACCCGCAGACGCGCCATCCGCCAAGCAATGTACGCGCGGTTGAAGCCGCGCCTCTCCAGAGCGCGCTCGCCCCGCACAGCCGCCTGCGCCCGGAATGCTGCACAGCACAACACGATTCGCGTTGACAGCGCGCCCTCCGCACGGAACAATTGGTCCGACCACTTGACCAGAGCGCCGCGGCCCCGGAGGCAACCCGATCCGAGGCAAGCGCCGACCGGTGGCACCACCAACCCGAGGAGGAATCAAATGCGATTTACCATTCGCGCGCTGTTGCGTGGCCTGACCGTGCTCGGGCTGGCAGCATCCGCCACCGCGTTCGCACAGGCGCCCATCACGCTGCACGGCGCCGTGCAGTTCAACGACGGCCACGCCTTCAACCGGTCACTGGAGAAGTTCCAGGAGCTGGTGGTCAAGTACTACGGCAAGCCCGTCAATTTCGTCTTGCACAAGAACAGCGAACTCGGTCTTGAAAAGGACTACTTCGCGTTCATGAACCAAGGCATCTCGGTCGACTATGCCATTGTCTCGCCGGCCCACATGTCCACGTTTTCGAAGGCCGCACCGTTCATCGACGCGCCGTTCCTGTTCCGCGACCTCGACCACTGGAACAAGGTGATCGACGCCGACACGTTGAAGCCGATCGCCGACGAAGTGGCGGCCAAGGGTGACGTGATGCTGATCGGCTTCGCCGGCGGCGGCACGCGCAACATCTTCGCCAACAAGCCGGTGCGCAACCTGGCGGAAATGAAGGGCCTCAAGGTTCGCGTGCAGGGCGCGCCGATCTGGAGCAAGACCTTCTCGGCCATCGGCATGTCGCCCACGGTCATCGCCTACGACGAAATCTACAACGGCATCCAGAACGGCGTGATCGCCGCGGGCGAGAACGAGGCTGCCGGCGTCGAGGCCATGAAGTTCTACGAAGTCGGCCCCAACCTCAACATCACGCAGCACGCCATCACGATCCGTCCGATCGCCTTCTCCGGCAAGACGTTCAAGAAGCTGCCGCCCGACCTGCAGGCCGCCGTCATCAAGGCCGGCAAGGAGGCGGGCACCTACGGCCGCCAGATCGAATCGGGCGAGGACCAGAAGAAGCTCGAGGCGATGCAGGCGGCGGGCAGGCTCAAGATGATCCCGTTCGCCGACAAGGCCGCCATGAAGAAGCTGGCCGATCCGGTGATGGCCGAGTACGCCAAGGAAATCGGCGCGACGGACATCTACAACAAGATCAACGCGATGTAAGTGCAGTACCGAGGTCCGGCGGAGCTCACGCTTCCGCCGGACTTTTTTTGTCGCGAAGCGACCGGTTGAACGGGGAAACAAATGCGTCGATTCATCAATGGCTATTACAACCTGCTCACGGTTCTGCTGGGCATTTCAGTCGGCTTGCTCGTCGTCCCGGTCACGCTGCAGATGATTGCGCGCTTCACCGCGCTGATCCCCGCCTGGATCTGGACCGAGGAGATGGCGCGATTCCTTTTCATCTGGATGATCATGCTGGGCGCCATGATCGGCGTTCGCGACGGCACCCACTTCGACGTCGACATCTGGCCGGAACAGAAGCCGCGTACCAATGCCATTTTCCGCATCATTTCCACCTTTTTTATCCTTGCGTTTGCACTGGTATTCGTCTGGTACGGCATCAAGTTCGTGCAGTTCGGCTGGAACCAGAGTTCCGAGCTGGCGGACATGCCGATGACCTTTATCTTCATCGCATGGCCGCTCACGGGGTTCACGTGGCTGCTCTTCGGCGGTGAACGCATCCTCAAGGACATCCACTTGCTGCGCTACGGCCCCGGCCTTGGCGACGAACCGGA
>JANNYI010000263.1:0-3161 GCA_031410015.1 Betaproteobacteria bacterium
GTGTCCGCCTGCCCGGCCAGCACCGCCTCGGTGCCGAGGAAGCCGACGTCGAAGATAATGATCTGGGCGTCGATCCCGTGCTTGCGGAAGAGGCCCGCGCCATCGGCCGTGAACAGGTTGGCGTAGCCCAGGTTCGCGCCACAGGTAAAGCGCACCGGGGTGAGGCCCTTCGATTGCGCTCGCGCGATGCCGGGACCGATCACCATGCCAGTGCTCAACGCTCCGCCGACCGCCAACGCCGATCCCAGAAAGTCACGTCGTTTCATCGTCAATCTCCTCGCCTAGTGGTTGGACACGGACATCGGAATCGAAGCCGCCCCCGCGAGCGGTGGCGGCCAGGTGATCCTGTAGTGACGCGCGGCGGTGCGTGCCATGATCTCGTCGCGTTCGTCGGCGCGCAAGCCGATCTGATCCAGAATGGTTTGGAGCGCCTCCACCCAGACCGCATAGTGGGCGCTGATGGTGGACACCGGCCAGTTCGTCGCAAACATCACGCGCTGCGGGCCGAAGGCGTCGACCAGCGTCTGCACGAAGGGCAGCACCGATGCGGCCGTCCATTCGACGCCGGCCCGCTCCACGAGCCCGGAACACTTGACGACGGCCGACGTCTCACGCGCGAAAGCGCGGATTTCCGTGGCCCATGGCTCCAGCTGTCCGGTCATCACTGCGGGCCGTCCGCCGTGGTTGAGCACAACGCGCAACCCCGGATAGTCACGCAGGAATGTGCGCGCCCGGCCGAGGTCCTCCACCCGATGCAGCACGTCGACTGCGACATCGCGGGCTTCGAACAGGCGAAAGGCATGGCGACTGCGCGGATCGGTCAGCCAGTCACCGCCGAAGGTATCGGCAGGCAATGGGCGGACGCCGACGAACTTCGCAGCGCCCTGGTACGCCGCCAATACGCTGTCGAGCCGAGGGTCGAAGAGATCGCACCAGGCAACCACGCCCGCCAACTGGTCGCTCTTCGTCGCCATGGCGAGCAGCCGGCGACTCTCGTCCAGGTTGTGCAGAGCCTGCACGGCGATCGCCCCACCGACGCCGCAGCGCGTCCGGTTCCCGCGCAGGTCGTCCTCGGTGAAGTCGCGGTCAAGCGCGGCGATCTTGCGGCACATCCAGAAGTCATCGTCGCTGCGCCGCCACAGGTGGACGTGCGCGTCGAGCCACGGCATGGACGCGCGCGTGCGGTCGGGGCCCGGTTCGGATGCATGCGTCGCTGGCATGGTCACGCCATCCCCACCTGGGGCAGGGGTTCGCGACACGCATCATCGGGACGACTGGCGATCATGTCCGCCAGCTCGCGCTGCACGCCTGCATACGCCGGATCGTCGAAGCGGTTGTCCATTTCATCCGGGTCCAGTTCGAGGTCGTAGAGTTCGCCGGCACCCGAGTTGAGCTCGAGCGTGAGCTTGTGGCGGCGCGTGCGCACGGTGCGCAATGCCAGGTCGACGCCGCAGCGCGACGCGCGAAGATCCCACTCGTTGTAGGCGAAGTCGCGGGTCTCCCGGTCGCCCTCCAGCAGCGGGCGCAGGCTGGTCGAGTGCGCGCCTTCGGGCAGCGTCGTGCCGGCGTAATCGCAGAATGTCTGCGGCAGGTCGAGCGTGGATACGGGCTCGCCGACCACCTTGCCGGCCGGGATGCCGGGGCCCTCGAACAACAGGCCCACGCGCAACAGCCCCTCGTACGCCATCGGTCCCTTCAGCAACAGTCCGTGGTCGCCCAGCCAGTCGCCGTGGTCCGTCGAGTACACGAGCAGCGTGTTGCCTTCGAGGCCGAGATCGCGCAGCGCGATCCGGATGCGCCCGACCTGGTGGTCGATCAACGCGATCATTCCGTAGTAGTTGGCGATCAGCGCCCGCAATTGCGCGTCGGTCTGCCGCGGCGTGCGGGAGAACTTCTCGCGGAAGCCGCGCAGCTCGGCGTTGCTCATCTGCGGCACGCCTTCGAGTGCGGCTCGATGCCACCATGGCCGGCGCTCGAGATCCAGCGTGCGATGAACCGGGAGGTCGACATCATCCGGATCGTGCAGCCGGCACCATGGTTCGGGCGCGTCGAACGGATGATGCGGGTCCGGAAACGAGGCCCAGAGGCAGAAGTCCTTGGATCGATGCTCCCGCAGGAAATCGATCGTGCGGTTGCCGATCCAGGTGGAGTTGTGCCAGGCCACCGGCAGCGCCGAGTTCCACGTCTGGGTCGCGTCGGTCAGCGGCGGCAGCGCCGTGTTGTAGAGCGTGGTAAGTGCATCGCCGTGCCCTCCGGCGTGATACCAGCGCTCGTAGTGATGGCCGCGCGGTGGGTGCATCGGCGGGAAGTGGTTGTGCCCCTCGAGCATCAGCTCGACATGGTCGAAACCCATGTAGGGCCCGCTCCAGTCCGCGCCAAAATTGGCACTGCTTTCGCGACACTCGGGCGTGCCGGTCGGCGCAAACGTATGCGACGTCGTGAAGTGCGCCTTGCCGATCAGTGCCGTGGCGTAGCCCTTGCGCGCCAGCGTCCCGGCAAATCCGCGCGCGCCCACTTCGGCCGGCAGGTCGATGCCGTTGTCGGACACGCCATGCGTGCGCGGCAGCAGCCCGGTGAGTATCGACGACCTTGAAGGCTGGCAGACGAGATTGGGCGTGATGCAGGCGTCGAAGCGCGTTCCGGCAGCGGCCATGGCGTCGAGATGCGGCGTGCGCACGTTGCGGCCCGCGAAGCCGTAGCAGTCGCCGCGTTGCTGGTCGGAGGTGAGGAAGACGATGTTCAATGCGCGCGTCCGTTCATTCGGGCTGGATGCCGGCGGCCTTCACCACGGCCGGCCAGCGTTTCAGCTCGTCCTGCAGCATCAAAGCGAAGTCGTTCGGCGTGGCGCTGACCGAGGTATCCATGCCGATCGAGTTCATCTTTTCGATCACCGCGGGCTGTTTCATGATCTTCAGGAGTTCGTCGTGCAGCCGCACGATCGCCACCTGCGGCGTGCCTGCCGGCGCCGCGATGCCCTGCCACTGGCCGGTCTCGAAGCCGGGGAATCCGGATTCGGCCACCGTGGGCACGTCGGGCAGCACGTTCGAGCGCGCCTTGCCGGTGACCGCCAGCGCCTTCAGCTTGCCGGCCTTGATGTGCGGCAGCGCCGGCGCCATGCCGACCATGCCCAGCTTGACCTGGCCGCCCAGGATGTCGAGGAT
>JANNYI010000264.1:0-20384 GCA_031410015.1 Betaproteobacteria bacterium
GGCGCGAGTGGCAAAAGACAGTGGTCGGATTCATCGACTTGCCCGTCTTTTGCCGGTTCGCGCCCGACCACACGGTTTGCGGCGACTAAGCCCGCGCCAGGCGGCTCGCCCCGCTCCGTGCCACGACGAACAGAACCAGCACCGCTCCGTACCGCGCCACGACGAACAGAACCAGCCCCGCCCCGTACCGCGCCATGACGAACAGAACCAGCACCGCCCCGTACCGCGCCACGACGGACAGAACCAGCACCGCCACGCACCGTGCCACCCGCAACCTTTGCGGTATAGTCGCCGCCGTCATGCGCCGCATTGCCATCGTCGAGGATGAACCCGCCATTCGCGCCAACTACGCCGAGGCGTTGCGCCGGCACGGGTACGACGTGGCCACCTATGCCAACCGCGCCGATGCGCTCGCGGCGTTCCGTACGCGGCTGCCGGATCTCGCGCTGGTCGACATCGGTCTTGGTGACGACATGGACGGCGGCTTCACGCTCACGCGGGAACTGCGCGCCATGTCCGCCACGGTCCCGATCCTCTTCCTGTCCGCGCGCGATTCCGATTTCGACATCGTGGCCGGATTGCGCCTGGGCGCCGACGATTACCTGACCAAGGACGTGAGCCTGCCGCACCTGGCGGCGCGTATCGCCGCACTGTTCCGCCGCAGCGAGCTCCTGGCAGCACCCCCCGCGTCCGAGGACATCGTCGAGCGCGGCCCGCTTGCGCTCGACGTCAAGCGCCTGACCGCAGACTGGAACGGCAGGCGTGTCGATCTTACGCTGACCGAGTTCTGGATGGTGCATGCGCTGGCGCGGCATCCGGGTCACGTCAAGGACCGCGATGCGCTGATGCGCGACGCCAGCATCGTGGTGGACGACAGCACGATCACCTCGCACGTGAAGCGCATCCGCCGCAAATTCCTGGCGCTCGATCCGGGCTTCGACCGCATCGCCACCGTATACGGAATGGGCTACCGCTGGGGCGAATGAAGACGCCGCGCATCGCGCTGTCGATTCGCGCGCAGCTGCTGCTGGTGCTGACGGTGTTCCTCGCGCTGCCGTGGCTCGGTGTCGAATATGTCCGCGAACTGGAGCGCGTGCTGCGTGACGCGCAGGAGCGCACGCTGGCGGGCACCGCGCAGGCCGTGGCCACCGCGCTGCACGATCGCCCGCGCCTCTTTGCCAATCCACCCGATCCGATCGCCTCGTTCGCACGCGAACGCGCGGCGGATGCCGGCAAGGGCAGTCCGACGCTGCCGCCATCCGCCTCGCCCGAGATTGCCCAGATCGTCGAGGGCCTGTCGCGCACCACGGCGCGTATCTGGGTCATTGACCGCGATGGCACCGTGCTGGCGCGCGCCGGCACGCTGAAGACCGTGCCCCCGCAGGTGCCGCCGGATTCGCTGTGGCAGCGCATCGGGCGGGCCACGATCGGAAGGCTCTACGCGCTGGTGCTGGAGCAGCCGACCGAAGACTTCAGCGACGATGCCGCTACGCAGGGCGCGCCGCGCGGACGGGACGTCGAGGGCGCGCTGGCCGGCATCCTCACGACCGAGCGGCGCGCCACCTCCGACGGCAAGGCCACCATCGTCAGCGCGGCGCATCCGATCTGGGTGGGCGACCAGGTGCGCGGCGTGGTGATCGCGGAGGAAACCGCCAACGCCGTGCTGGCCGAGCGCAACCGCGCGTTCGAGCGCCTGTTCAACATCGTGCTGGCGGTGCTGCTGATCGGCTCGCTGGCGCTGACCGGGTATGCGACATGGTTGTCGTCGCGCATCCGGCGCTTGCGCGACGATGCCGAGCGCGCCATCGACGAGCAGGGCCGCGTGCGGGAACCGCTGGCCAGTTCGGATGCCGGCGATGAGATCGGCGACCTGTCGCGCAGTTTCTCCAGCGTGCTGGCGCGGCTGTCCGATTACGCGAGCTACCAGGAAAAGATGGCCTCACGGCTGTCGCACGAATTGCGCACGCCGGTGGCCGTCGTGCGCTCGTCGCTCGAGAATCTCGCGGCGTCGCCGTTGCCCGATGATGCGCGCATCTACATGACGCGCGCGCAGGAAGGTCTCGCGCGCCTCACGCAGATCCTGACCCGGATGACCGAGGCCGCGCGGCTGGAGCAAAGCCTCTCGGATGTCGAGTTGGAACACTTCGACCTCGTGCCCCTGGTGGCCGGGTGCGTTGCCGGCTATCGCCTTGCCTACCCGCAGGCCGAACTGCGCTTCGCTGCGCCTGCCGCGGCCGTCGACATCCGTGGCGCGCCGGATCTCATCGCGCAGATGCTGGACAAGCTCGCGGCCAATGCCGTCGAGTTTGCGGCGGGTGCCCCGATCGACATCCGGCTCGACCGCGGCGCGGACCATGTGCAATTGGTGGTCGCGAACGCCGGGCCGCCGCTGCCCGAAGGCATGCGTGACCGGCTGTTCGAGTCGATGGTGTCCGTGCGTACCGGCGGTGATGCGGGAGCCCCGCACCTGGGCCTGGGGCTGTACATCGTGCGCGTGATTGCGCAGTTTCACGGCGGCAACGTACGCGCCGACAACCGGGCAGACGGCGGCGGGGTGGCGTTCACCGTCACGCTGCCATTGGCCGCCGCGCGCTGACCGTGCCGGCCGGCCGGACCGCGGGCAGTCACCCGCGGATCGGCGATAATCGCCGACTCGCCGCCAGGTCCTGCCCATGAATCCGTTCTCCCACGCCATAGCCCTGCAAAATCCGGTCCTGACCGCCACGATGTACTTCATCGTCCGCACCTGACGTCCATAGCCGATGCGCTTCCTGCCCATCTATTTCGCGTTCGCGTTGGCGTACCTGCTGTCGTACCTGTTCCGCACCGTCAACGCGGTGATCTCGCCCGACCTGGTGCGCGATCTCGGACTCGACCCATCGTCGCTCGGCCTTCTCACCAGCGCCTATTTTCTGGGCTTCGCCGCGATGCAGATTCCGGTCGGGATCATGCTCGACCGCTATGGTCCGCGCCGCGTCGAGCCGGTGCTGCTCACACTGGCGGCCTGCGGAGCTTTCCTGTTCGCCTACGCGGAAACGCGCGCCGGCCTCGCGCTTGCCAGGGCGGTCATCGGCGCAGGCGCAGCGGCGTGCCTGATGGCGCCGCTGAAGGCGATCGCAACCTGGTACCCGCGCGACCGCCAGGCTTCGTATTCAGGATGGGTGATGGTGGCAGGGGGCATCGGCGCGTTGATGGCCACGGTCCCGCTCGAGTTTGCACTGCGCATCTCGCACTGGCGGGTGGTATTCGTCGGGCTGGGCATCGTCACGCTGCTCGCGGCGCTCGGCATCTGGTGGCGCGTGCCCGACATCCAGTCGACCACCACCGGCGCGGGATGGCGCGCGCAGTTCGCCGGCGTGCGTGCCGTGTTCGTGCACCCACGCTTCTGGTGGATCGCGCCCCTCGCCAGCTTCGGCATGGGGTCCTTCATGGCCATCCAGGGCCTGTGGGCGGTGCCCTGGCTGATGGACGTCGAGCACACGACCCGTGCCGCGGCAGCCAATCACCTGTTTGCGATGAACTTCGTGATCATGTTCGGCTACATGGGCCTTGGTCTCTTCGGCACGGCGCTCGCCCGTCGCGGCATCGAGGCGCGGCATCTCTTCGCCGGCGGCTTCGCGCTGAGCGCGCTGGCGCTGGTGATCATCAATGCCCAGGTTCCCGGGAGCTACCTCTGGTGGTCGTTGTACGGGCTGGGCGCGGCCGTCAACGTGCTGGCGTTCACCACGCTGAACGAAGGCTTCGGCATGGAACTCGCCGGCCGCACCAACACCACGCTCAACCTGCTGATGTTCGGCGGCAGCTTCATCACGCAGTGGGGCATCGGCGTGGTGGTCGACGCCGCGCGCTCGTTCTGGGCGCTCGACAATGCCGGCGGCCTGCGGGTGGCCTTTGCCATCGTCATGATCGGCAACATTCTCACCTACGCGTGGTTCGTCCGCGGCTGGCGCCGGCACGGCGCCGTCGCGCATGCCGTTGCGCCGGCCTGACCGTTCGACTGCAACCCAATGCACATCCACATTCTCGGCATCTGCGGCACGTTCATGGGCGGGTTGGCCGCCATTGCGCGCGGGGCGGGGCACACCGTCACCGGCTGCGATGCCAACGTCTATCCGCCGATGTCGACACAATTGGCGGCACTCGGCATTGCGCTCACCGAGGGCTTCGACCCGGCGCAGCTGCGCGGCGTGGCGCGGGATGCCGATGTCTTCGTCATCGGCAATGTCGTCTCGCGCGGCAATCCGCTGATGGAGGCGATCCTCGACACGGGCCGGCCCTATGTCTCCGGCCCGCAGTGGCTGTACGAAAACGTGCTGGCCGGCCGCTGGGTGCTCGCGGTGGCGGGCACGCACGGCAAGACCACCACCGCGGCGATGCTGGCCGCGATTCTCGACGACGCGGGACTCGATCCCGGCTTCCTCATCGGTGGCGTGCCGCTCGATTTTCCGGTGTCCGCGCGGCTCACCGACAGTGCGTTCTTCGTGATCGAGGCCGACGAGTACGACACCGCGTTCTTCGACAAGCGGTCCAAGTTCGTGCATTACCGGCCGCGCACCGCGATCCTCAACAACCTCGAGTACGATCACGCCGACATCTTCCCCGACCTCGCCGCGATCGAGACGCAGTTTCATCATCTGGTGCGCATGGTGCCGGGGCAGGGCCGGCTGATCGTCAACGGCGGCGATCCCAACCTCGCGCGGGTGCTGGCGCGCGGCTGCTGGAGCGAGGTCGAGCGCTTCGGCGAAGCCGATGTGGCGGGAACGGGACCCGACTGGACCATTGCCGGCGACGGCGCGATCCTGCTGGGGGGCGCGCCGCAGGGCACGCTGCGCTTCGGCCAGGCCGGTCGGCACAATCAATTGAATGCATTGGCGGCGCTGGCGGCGGCGCGTCACGCCGGCGTGCCGGTGCACCACGGGCTCGCGGCGCTGGCCGGGTTCCAGGGCGTGAAGCGACGCCTCGAGATTGTCGGGACCGTGCGCGGCATCACCGTGTACGACGATTTCGCGCATCACCCGACGGCCATCGCGGTCACGCTCGACGGCCTGCGTCGCAAGGCGGCGGGTGGGCGCGTGCTGGCGGTGCTGGAGCCGCGGTCGAACACGATGAAGATGGGCGCGGTCAAGGACGCGTTGCCGGGCAGCCTGGCCGGCGCGGACCGCGTCTTCTGCTACGCGGCGCACCTCAATTGGGACGTGGCCGGCGCGATGGCGCCGCTGGGTGCCAAGGCCACCGTCTTCGAGAACCTGGATGCGCTTGTCACCGCAGTCGTTGCCGAAGCGAAGCCGGGCGATCACATCCTCGTGATGAGCAACGGCAGCTTCGGCGGCGTGCACGGCAAGCTGCTGGCGCGCCTCGCGCCGTGAATTCGATCGTCTATCTGCACGGCTTCCGGTCGTCGCCGGCCAGCGTCAAGGCGACCCAGTTTCGCGATGCGGTGTCGTTGCTGCCCGCGGCGTGCCGGCCGCAACTTCACGTTCCCGATCTCACGTTCAGTCCGGCGGTGGCCATCGCCGACGTCACCGCCTGGGTCGCGCGCCACGCCGATCCATCGGCATTGACCTTCGTCGGCAGCTCGCTCGGCGGTTTCTATGCGACGCACCTGGCCGAGCGCTTCAACGCTCGCGCGGCGCTGATCAATCCTGCCATTCACCCGCACCTGTCGCTGGAGCCGTATCTGGGTGTCCAGACCAACCTGCACACCGGCGCACCCTTCGCGGTCACGGCGGCCCATTTCGACGAACTTCTCGCCATGCAGGTGGTGCGCGTCACCCGCCCGGAGCGCTATTTCCTGCTGGTGGAAACCGGAGACGAGGTTCTCGACTATCGCGAGGCCGTGGCGTACTACGGTGGCGGTTTCCAGTACGTGCGCGGTGGCGGCGACCACGCGTTCAGCGAATTCGTGACGCAGATTCCGGCGATCCTGCGGTTCGCCGGCGTCGCGCTGCCGGCGTGAGCACGCCGCGCGTCGACGTTGCGGTGATCGGCGGCGGCCTGGTCGGTGCAGCCATTGCGTTCGGCCTGCGCGCGCTGGGCTCGAAACTGGCGCTGCTGGACGAAGGCGACGTTGCGTTTCGTGCATCCCGCGGCAACTTCGGGCTGATCTGGGTGCAGGGCAAGGGCTTCGGATTGCCGCCGTACGGCGCGTGGACGCAAGCCTCCGCGCGGGCCTGGCCGCGACTCGCGGCGCTGTTGCGCGAGAGCACCACGCTCGACGTGGCGCTGCGGCAGCCCGGCGGATTGCATGTCTGCCTCTCCGCGCACGAACTCGCGGCCCGCGCCGACCGGATGTCCGCGCTGCTGGCGCAGCCGGGCTTCGAGCGCTACGACATCGACGTCCTCGATCGCGCCGGCGTGGCGGCGCGGATTCCGGAGGTCGGGCCTGAGGTCGTGGGCGGCACCTGGAGCGCGCTGGATGGCGACTGCAACCCGCTGCGCCTGCTGCGCGCATTGCATGCCGCGCTGGAAGCAGTGGGCGTGGTGCACCGCACCGGATTCCCGATCGAGCGGATCGAACCCGCGGCGCATGGATTCACACTGCATTCGCCCCGCGGCAGGCTCGACTGCGAGCGTGTCGTGCTGGCCGCGGGCCTCGGCAATGCGCGGCTGGCTCCGATGGTGGGGCTCAGTGCGCCGGTCACGCCCAACAAGGGTCACATCATCGTGATGGAGCGTGTGCGGCCGTTTCTGCGCGTGCCGCTGGAAACGATCCGGCAGACCGACGAGGGCACCGTGATGATCGGCGACGCGCAGCAGGCGCGCGGCTTCGACGAGGCGCTCGACCCCGCGGTGCTGGCGGCGATGGCGGCGCGCGCGGTGCAGGTGTTTCCGCACCTGTGCGGCGTTCGCGTCAACCGGACGTGGGCGGCGCTGCGCGTGATGTCGCCCGACGGCTTTCCCATCTATGCGCAATCGGCCGCGCATCCGGGTGCATTCCTCGCCACCTGCCACAGCGGCGTCACGCTGGCCGCCGCCCATGCCTTCACGCTGGCGCCGGCCATCGCCGAAGGTCGCCTGCCCGCGGCGTTCGACCCGTTTTCGAGCCGACGATTCGATGTTCGCGCGGCAGCCTGATCTCATCGTCGAGCGCGGCACGATCGACATCGTCGTCGATGGCGCCGTGGTTGCCGCGCGGACCGGCGACACGGTGGCCGCCGCGATGCTCGCCGCGGGCCTGATGTGCACGCGCACGACGCCGGTCACCGGCGCGCCGCGCGGGCCGTTCTGCATGATGGGCGTGTGTTTCGAATGCCTGGTGACGATCGACGGCCGCGGCAGCCAGCAGGCCTGCCTCGTCGCGGTGGCGCCCGGCATGCGCGTGGACACGCAGCATGGCGCCCGCGCGCTTGTCGCAGCCGCCAAGGACTCCGCATGAGCATCGTCGACGTCGCCATTGTCGGCGCAGGGCCAGCGGGCATGGCGGCGGCCACGCGCTGCCGCGAATTCGGTCTCGACGTCGCCGTCTACGACGAGCAGCCCGGCAGCGGTGGCCAGATCTATCGCGGCATCACGCGCAGTCCGCTGCGTCAACCGGAAGTGGTCGGCGCCGACTACTGGCAGGGCGCGCCGCTGGTGCGGGCCTTCGAGAAGTCGGGTGCCGTGCATGTTCCCGACGCCACCGTATGGTCGGCCACCGCGAACGACGAAGGTGTTGCGCTGGGCATCGCCGTCGGGATGCCGGGCCGGCGCGCGTCGCGCGTGGTGCAGGCACGCGCGGTGATCCTCGCCACCGGCGCCCTGGAGCGGCCGTTTCCGATTTCCGGGTGGACCCTGCCGGGCGTGCTCGGCGCGGGTGCCGCGCAGATCCTGCTGAAGACCGCCGGCGTCGTGCCGCAGGGCCGCACCGTGCTGGCCGGCAGCGGGCCGCTGCTGTGGCTGCTGGCATGGCAATACCTGCGCGCGGGCGTGCCCGTCGACGCGATGCTCGACACGACGCCGCGCGGGCGCCTCGGGAAGGCGTTGCGGCACGCCGCGGATTTCGCGCGCTCGCCCTATTTCGCCAAGGGCCGCGAGTTGGTACGCGATGTTCGACGCGGCATCAAGGTGATCGAGCACGTGACGGCGCTGTCCATCGAAGGCGACCACGCCGCGCGCACCGCGCGCTATGCCGTCGACGGTCGCGAGCACACGATGCCCATCGACCAGGTCATGCTGCATCAGGGCGTGGTGCCCGATGTCAATCTCGCGCAAGCTGCCGGGTGCGTATTGGCATGGAACCCGGCACAAGCCTGCTTCGCGCCTGTCGTCGACGCATGGGGCGGCACCGCGGTCGCGGGGCTCTATGTGGCCGGCGACGGCGCGGGCATCGCCGGTGCGCTGGCCGCGGTGCCGCGCGGGCGGCTTACCGCGCTGGCGGTGGCCAATGCGCTCGGGCGGATCAACCATGTCGCGCGCGACAGCATCGCGCGGCGCGACCGCGACGAACTTGCCGTCGCGATGCGCGGGCGCACCTTTCTCGACGTGCTGTATCGCCCAGCCGATGCGTTTGTGTTGCCCTCGGGTTCCACGCTGGTGTGCCGCTGCGAGGAGGTCGATGCGCAGAGCGTCATCGAACTGGCGCGGCAGGGCTGCGCAGGCCCGAACCAGATGAAGGCCTACGTCCGCTGCGGCATGGGCCCGTGCCAGGGCCGCTTCTGCGGGCTGACGGTCAACGCGCTGATCGCGCGCGAGCAGCAGCGCGATCCTGCGGAAGTCGGCTACTACCGGCTGCGCTTTCCGGTGAAACCCATGACGCTCGAGGAAATGGCGTCCAGCCCGATGACGCCTGAAGCCATTGCGGCCGTGGTACGCCCGTAAATGCGGCTGTAGGCGAGGCTTCAGCCTCGCATCGTGCGTCATACGGACCGCCCGCGAGGCTGAAGCCTCGCCTACGGCCGATCCGACACACGAAAATCAGGGACAGACCACCATTTCTTGCGCGGCGTGGCCGCGCGAGAAATGGTGGTCTGTCCCTGATTTTCTGCGGCGGCGCGTATACTTTTCGCATGTCCGCAACTGCACCCATCGAACAGCTCGTCGTCGCGATCAGTTCGCGCGCGCTCTTCGACTTCGAGGAAGAAAACCAGGTCTTCGAAACCGCGGACGACCGCGAGTACATGCGCCTGCAACTGGAGCGCATCGAGCAACCCGCCAAGCCGGGTGTCGCCTATCGCCTCGTGCGCAAGCTGCTTGCCTTCAATGCCGATGCGGTCAAGCGCGTGGAAGTCGTGATCCTGTCGCGCAACGATCCGGTTTCAGGCCTGCGCGTGTTCCGGTCGGTGAAGGGCGCCGGCCTTGCGATCGAACGTGGCGTATTCACCCGCGGCCGCGCGCCGTTCGGCTACCTCGAAGCGCTCAAGGCCAACCTCTTCCTGTCCGCCAATGCCGAGGACGTGCGTTCGGCGCTGACGGCGGGCTTTCCGGCGGCACTGGTCTACACGCAGACCGCGAGGGAGGATCCGCATCCCGACGAGGTGCGCATTGCCTTCGACGGCGACGCGGTGCTGTTTGCCGACGAGGCGGAGCGCGTGTTCCGCGCGCAGGGCCTCGACGCCTTCCAGACCCACGAAGCCGATCACGCCGGACGGCCGCTGCCGCCCGGGCCGTTCAAGCCGTTGCTCGAAGCGTTGCATCGGCTGCAGCTCGCCGCCGACCACGGCACCGTGCCGATGCAGTTGCGCACCGCGCTGGTCACCGCGCGCTCAAGCCCCGCGCACGAACGCGCGATCCGCACGCTGATGGACTGGAACATCGAGGTGGACGAGGCGATGTTCCTGGGCGGGCTCGAAAAGGGCGAGTTCCTGCGCAATTTCCAGCCCGACTTCTTCTTCGACGACCAGACACGGCATGTCGTGTCCGCGTCCGCCCACGTGCCGTCGGGCCACGTGCTGCACGGCGTGGCCAACGAACGCTAGCGCCTAATCGAGAATCCGCCCGAAGAACGGATATTGCGGATCGTTGAAGCCCGGTGTCGACGGATGGCCCGGAGCCACGATTGAATCGACCAGCGCCTCGTCGGCGTCCGACCATGCGGTGCCGATCGCATCCACATAGTCCTGCCATTGTTCCAGCGTGCGCGGCCCCGCGATGATCGACGTGACGATCCGGTTGGCCCACAGCCACGCCAGCGCGAATTGCGTCAGCGAGCGGCCGGTCTTTGCTGCATGCTCGCGCAATGTCTGCGCGATCACGAAGGACGCGGGACGGACCTCGGTTTCCATCATCCGGCGATCGCCGGTGGACGCGCGCGAACCTTCGGGCAGCGGCGCGCCCGGCAGATATTTGCCGGTGAGCACGCCGCGCGCGATCGGCGAATACGATGCAACGCCGATGCCGTAGTGATCACAGGCCGGCAGGATCTCCACTTCCGGCATCCGGTTCAGCAGGTTGTAGTAGGGCTGGCACACGACGGGCAGCGGCACGCCCTGCGCCTCGCATTCGCTGACCACCTCGGCAATCCGCCAGCCGCGGTAGTTGGAGATGCCGAAATAGCGGATCTTGCCGGCGCGCATCAGTTCGCCCATGGCGCCGACGGTTTCGGCAAGCGGCGTGTCGGTATCGTCGCGGTGCAGGTAATAGATGTCGATGTAGTCGGTGGCCAGCCGCGCGAGGCTGTCGTTGCAGGCCTCCAGGATCCAGCGCCGCGACAGGCCGCCGTCCAGCGGCCTTTTCGTCATCACGTTGCCCACCTTGGTGGCCAGGATCCAGTGCCGACGGTGCGCCTTGATCGCCGGCCCGACGATCTTCTCCGAAACACCCTTCGAATACACGTCGGCGGTGTCGATGAAGTTGACTCCGGCCTCGCGTGCCGCATCGATGATCCGCTGTGCTTCGGCGGCGTCGGTGCGATCGCCGAACATCATCGTGCCAAGGCACAGGGGTGACACTTCGAGGCCGCTTGCGCCCAATCGCACGTAATCCATTGCCTGCTCCTGACACGGGGAATCGACGAATATGCAGCAACTGATCGTGACGCGCAATGGCGCCTCCGGCATCGAGGCGCTAGAATTGCTGTTCAGCAAACTCTGCCTGGACAATCCGAACATGCGCCTGCCATTTCTGCTGCTGATTTTCATGCTCGCAACCGGACCCTCCGCCGCGCTGGCGCAGGCCAAGAAGGCGGCGCCTGCCGGCAAAGTGCCCGTTGCGACGGATAATTCCATCGCGGTCACCGTGTTCCTGCGGGATGGGAACAAGAACGAAATGCTGGTCGCCACCCGCGTCTGGCCGGGGTACCCGGAGTACAACGCGGTGGCGTTGCAGCGGTACTTTGCGCTGATGAAGGTGCTCGAACCCGCCTACAAGCAGGATGACAACGTCGCCTATAGCTGGTCGCAGAAGGCCAAGGTGACCAAGTGCGAGGTCTACCTGGAATCCTGGGACGCCGGCGTCAAAGGCGGCACCGGGGCGACGGTCGGATGCGAGGCGAATGGCGTCAGCGGCATCGCCGTGACCTCCGTCGCCGACCCGAAGCGGGCAAGCGCATCCGGCGAATCGAAGCACCAGGAAAGCGTGATGGACCTGTTGAAGAAGCAGATGGAACGGGCCCGTGGCAACGTGGCCAAGTGACCGCTGGTGAGCTGCTGGTCGAATTCATGAACGTCCTCTTCGAGGACGACGGTCACCTGAAGGCCGGGGTGGTGCTTGCCGACAACGATGCGTCGCTGCAGGTGGAGTCCATCACCGGCAAGCGGATGAAGATCAAGTCGGCACATGTGTTGCTGCGCTTCACGTCGCCCGCGGCGGTGGAAGCGCTCACCGGCGGCCAGACGCTCGCGGCCGACCTCGATCCCGGCTTCCTGTGGGAGGTCAGCGGCGACGATGAATTCGGCTTCGCCGACCTGGCGCGCGAGTATTACGGTGCGGCACCGAGCCCGGCGCAGGCCGCCGCGGTGGCCATGCTGCTGCATGCCTCGCCGATGCACTTCTACAAGAAGGGCAAGGGCCGCTACCGCAAGGCGCCGCCGGAATCGCTGAAGGCGGCGCTGGCCTCCGTCGAGCGCAAGCGCGCGGAGGCGGCGCAGATGGCAGGGTGGATCGCCGACCTCCGCGCGCACACATTGCCCGAGCCGCTGCGCGCGAAGCTGCCGATGCTGCTCTACGCGCCCGACAAGAACACGCTCGAATGGAAGGCGCTCGCCGCCGCATGCGAGCAGACGCGCACGAACCCGGTTGAACTCCTGGCCGCGAGCGGCGCGATTCCGTCGACCCACGATTTCCACTTCAATCGGTTCCTCGTCGAGGCCTTTCCGCAAGGCGTGGACTTTCCACCTACCGGACCGTTGCCGCCGCTGGCCGACCTGCCGCTGGCGCCGGTGCGCGCCTTCTCGATCGACGACGCCACCACCACCGAAATCGACGATGCGTTCTCGGTGCGCGAACTGGCGAACGGCAATCTCGAGATCGGCATCCATATCGCTGCGCCGGCGCTGGCCATTCCGCGCGGCGGCCCGCTCGACGCCATTGCCCGCACGCGGCTGTCCACCGTGTACATGCCGGGGCGCAAGCTCACGATGCTGCCTGAGGCCGCGGTGGCGGCCTTCACGCTGCGCGAAGGCGCGGTCGTTCCCGCGTTGTCGCTCTACGTCGAGACCACGCCGGACGGCGTGCCGGTGAAGAGCGACACGCGGCTGGAGCGCGTGCCCATTGCCGCCAACCTGCGCCTCGACGCCATCTCCGACGTGTTCGCCGCGCCGCTGCCTTCGCCACAGGATCCGCCGTGGACACAGGAGCTGCGCGCGCTGTGGAAGCTGGTCGGTCACCTGTCGGCGCAGCGCGGCAAGACCGACATCAATCGCATCGACTACAGCTTCTACATCGACTGGGACGCCGCCCCCGACGGCCGCGTGTCCATCGTCGCGCGCGAGCGCGGCAGCCCGCTCGACAAGCTGGTGGCCGAGCTGATGATTCACGTGAACAGCACGTGGGGACAGTTGCTGGCCGAGCACGACGCGGCGGGCCTCTATCGCGTGCAGGCCGGCGGCAAGGTGAAGATGAGCACGCGTCCCGGCGAGCATCAGGGGCTCGGCCTCACGCACTACCTGTGGGCCAGCTCGCCGCTGCGCCGCTACAGCGACCTCGTCAACCAGCGCCAGCTGCTGGCCGTGCTCGGCGGCGAGCGTCCGCCCTATGCCGACAACGATGCCGATCTATTCGCGGCCCTCGCGGACTTCGAGGCGACGTATGCGCAGTACGCCGAATTCCAGGACCGGATGGAGCAGTACTGGTGCCTGCGCTGGCTGCTGCAGGAAGAAGTCACGGAAATCCCTGCGCGGGTGATTCGCGACAACCTCGTGCGCTTCGAACGCGTGCCGCTGGTCCATCGTCTTGCCGACCTGCCGCCGTCGCCACCGGATACGCCCGTCAGCGTGGCCATCACGCGGGTCGATCTGCTGAGCGCCGTGCTCGAATGTCGCGTGGCCAGCGCCGCGCAGGTCGCGGCTCCGGCGACTGCCTGAAGTCGACTGAAGGCACCCGAGGTCACTTGAGGTCGCGCCATCCGCGTCGCCGTTCATGACGCCGGCATGGCGGACGCATACAATAGCGGTCGAACTCATGCCAGCCCTTCCGCCCTGACGTGCCGCGCCGCGCGACACCGCCCAAGCCGGCGGACGCTCCCGACTTGCCGGCATCGGCGCCGGCTGCGGCCGCGCCGGTCGAGAAACGTCCTCCTGCCGCGTCGGTGCCGCCCAAGCCGGCACCCGCGAAACCGGCAGCTTCGAAACCGTTGAATCCAAAGCCGGCCACGGCCCGCGCGGGCGCGACCCCGGCACGGACCGCAGCAGACACGGATGACGCGGCGAAGCCGCCAGCTCGCAAGCCCGTGGTCCGGCGCGTCGCCAAGGCCGCGCCGGGCCCGGCCCCCGCACCCATCGCGCCGGCGGCACCAGCACCGGCGGAGGCGCCCGCAGACGAGCGCCCGCGTCGCGCGCCCGCGATCACCCATGTCTACGTCCCGCCGGAATTGTTGCGCCCGACGCGGCGCGATCGCCTGCTGGCGTACGCCATTGCCGGCTCGGTCCTGATCCACCTCGTGATCCTCACGCTGCACTTCCGGCCCTTTGACCTGAAATCGCTGGCCGACAAGGGGCCGCCGCTGGAGGTGGCGCTGGTCAACGCCAAGACGCTCGCCAAGCCCAGCAAGGCCGACATCCTCGCGCAGGCCAACCTGGACGGTGGCGGCAATACCGATGCCGATCGCCGCGCGAAGACGCCGCTGCCCGTGTTGCCGAAGAACAGTCCCGACAGCGCGGTCGCCGTGGCGACACAGAAGGTGGAGGCACTCGAAAAGCAGACCAAGGAATTGCTGACCCAGTTGCAGTCGCAGCCGGCGGTGGCGTCCATCCAGAAGCAGGCCGATGCGCCGGAGAAAACGGATCTGCCCACGGCCAACGAACTGATGCAGCGCACGCTCGAGGCCATGCGCCTCGAGGCGCAGATCGCCAAGGACATGGACGAGTACCAGAAGCGGCCCAAGCGCCGCTTCATCGGCGCGCGGGCGGAGGAGTACCGGTTCGCCCGTTACGTCGAGGACTGGCGCCTCAAGATCGAGCGCGTCGGCAATCTCAACTATCCGGAGGTGGCACGCCAGCAGCGGCTTTACGGCAGCCTGCTCATCACCGTGTCGATCCGCAGCGACGGCACGCTCGAGAATGTCGAGATCAATCGCACGTCGGGCAACCGGCTGCTCGACGCCGCCGCAGTCAAGATCGTCGAGATGTCCGGACCCTTCGCCGCGTTTCCGCCGGACATCAAGCGCGATACCGACATCCTGCACATCACGCGCACGTGGACCTTCACCAAGTCCGATGCGCTCGTCTCCAATTGACGGACCGCTGCTGCCATGGATCTCTACGCCGTCATCGGCAATCCCGTCGCGCATTCGAAGTCGCCGCAGATCCACGCGGCGTTTGCGGCCGCCACCGGCCAGGCGATGACCTACGAGCGCCTGCAGGCGCCGCTCGACGGCTTCGCCGCAGCCGTTGACGCCTTCGTGGCGCGCGGCGGCATGGGCCTCAACGTCACCGTTCCGTTCAAGCTGCAGGCATTCGCGCTGGCGCACACCGCCAGCGACCGCGCGCAGGCCGCCGGCGCCTGCAATACGCTACAACGCCACGGCAACGGCTGGTATGCCGATAACACCGATGGCGCCGGCATCGTCCACGACCTGACGCACAACCTGCAGGTGCAGCTCGCCGGGCGCGACGTGCTGGTACTGGGGGCGGGCGGCGCCGCGCGCGGCATCCTGGTGCCGCTCTTCGCGCAGCAACCGCGCTCGGTGACACTGTCCAATCGCACGGTGGCCAGGGCCGCGGCGCTGGTCGCGACATTTTCCGCGCGCGGACCGCTGCGGGCAGTGGCGCCGGCCGCGCTTGCCGGGCAGAACTTCGACGTCGTGATCAACGCCACCAGTGCCGGTCTGGTCGACGAGGCCAGCCTGCCGTGGCCGCCGGGACTGTTTCGCCGGGGTGCATTTGCCTACGACATGATCTACGCCGACCAACCCACCGCGTTCCTGCGCTGGGCGCGCGCCGCGGGCGCCGACCGCGATGCCGACGGCCTGGGCATGCTGATCGAGCAGGCGGCTGAGAGTTTCGCGCTCTGGCGCGGCGTGCGCCCGGACACCCGCTCGATCTTCGCCATGCTGCGGCCGCCCGGTTGATGGCGCGCGCGCGACGCGGCGGCGTGCTGCGCTGGGTGGCATGGATGCTTGGCGCGGCGGCGCTGGCGCTGCTGCTGCTGCAGGGCTGGTATGCGGCGCACATCCTGTGGTGGCGCGATCATCCGGTCGGCGAGACATCGTTCATGGCGTACCGGATGGACGAGCTGCATGCGAAGAATCCCAAGGCGCCGCTGCGCTACACGTGGGTGCCCTACGAGCGCATTTCGAACAACCTGAAGCGCGCGATGATCGCGGCCGAGGACGCCAAGTTCGTCGACCACGAAGGCTTCGACTGGGACGGCATCCAGCTCGCGATGGAAAAGAACCAGAAGAAGGGCCGCGTCGTGGCGGGCGGGTCCACCATCACGCAGCAGCTCGCCAAGAATCTCTTCCTCACGCCGTCGCGCAGTTACTGGCGCAAGGCGGAGGAGGCCGTGATCACCGTGATGCTGGAAGCGCTGCTGCCGAAGAAGCGCATCCTCGAGATCTATCTCAACGTGATCGAATGGGGCAACGGCACCTTCGGCGCCGAGGCCGCCGCGAAGCAGCTCTTCGGCACCACGGCCGCGCAGCTCTCGCCCGAGCAGGCCGCGCGCCTGGCGGCGATGGCGCCCAATCCGCGCTTCTATGAGCGCAACCAGGGGGCGCCGGGCCTGAATCGCAAGGTGGGGATCATCCTGGCGCGGATGCCGTCGGCCGAATTGCCGTAAGGGTCACATTCGCAAAACCGTAGGCGAGGCTGCAGGCGAGGCTTCAGCCTCGCAGGCAACACGCGGCATTGCACCCGCGAGGCTGAAGCCTCGCCTACGGCCGCGCCTACAGGTGCCCCTGCAGACACGTAGGCTCGCCATGCGGTTAGAATGCGGGCCTTCCCACCCCAGCCGCAACCAGCCCTTGTTCGCTGCCGTCCCATGCCCGAAATCCTCGACTCCGAGCCCGTCGAGCGCCCCGCAGCACGCGAACGCGTGCAGGACGCACTGGCGGAAATCACCGCGCTGCTGCGCAAGCACCGGCTGGTGGAGGGGCTCGTCCATGAGCAGCGGGAGCACGCCCCGCTAGGCAAGCACGAAGATCGCGGCGAGCTCGTCGAGAGCCTCGTCACGCGGCAGAACAAGGCGCAGCTCCAGCGCAAGCTCGACCGGCTGCATCCGGCCGATATCGCGTACGTCCTCGAGGCGCTGCCGCTAGACGAGCGCCTCTACATCTGGGACCTGGTCCGCGCCGGCCGCGACGGGGAGATCCTGATCGAGGTCTCCGACGCGGTCCGCGAGTCGCTGATCTCGTCGATGGACACCGAAGAGCTGGTGGCCGCCGCCGAGACCCTCGACGCCGAGGAAATCGCCGAACTCGCGCCCGACCTCCCGCAGGAGGTGATGGACGATGTCTTCTCGAGCCTGCCGCTCGACGAGCGCGAACAGCTGCGCGCGGCCATGTCCTTCGAGGACGACATGGTGGGCGCGCTGATGGACTTCGAGGACGTGCAGGTGCGCCCTGACGTCACGCTCGAAGTGGTGCTGCGCTACCTGCGCCGCTTCGACGAGCTGCCCTCGCAGACCGATCAACTCTTCGTCGTCGACCGCGAGGAGAAGCTGCTGGGCGTGCTGCCGGTCAACAAGTTGATCGTGTCGCAGCCGGATGCGCTGGTCGCTGACGTGATGCAGCCGCCGGTGGTGAAGCTGCAGCAGCACGAAAAGGCCGATGGCGCGGCCTCCGCCTTCGAGCGCTACGACCTCATCTCCGCGCCGGTGGTGGACACCAACGACAAGCTGGTGGGGCGTGTCACGGTCGACGAGATCCTCGACTTCGTCCGCGAACAGGGCGAGGAAGACATGCTCGCCCAGGCCGGCCTGCGCGAGGAGGAGGACGTCTTCGCGTCGGTATGGAAGTCGTTCCAGAACCGCTGGGCGTGGCTGGCCATCAACCTCGTCACCGCGTTCATCGCGTCGCGCGTGATCGGCGTGTTCGAGAATTCGATCGAAAAGCTGGTGGCGCTGGCCGCATTGATGCCCATCGTGGCCGGCATCGGCGGCAACTCCGGCAACCAGACCACGACGATGATCGTCCGCGCGGTGGCGCTGGGGCAGGTCACGCGCGAACATGCGAAGAAGCTGGTGCGCAAGGAAATCCTGGTTGCGCTGATCAACGGCGTGATCTGGGGCGGGGTGATGGGCCTCGTGGCGATGATGCTGTACAAGGATTTCAAGCTGGGCCTCGTGATGGTGCTGGCGATGACGCTCAACCTCGTCCTGGCCGCGCTGATGGGGGTCCTGATCCCGATGACGATGCTCAAACTGGGACGCGACCCCGCCGTGGGCTCGTCCGTGCTGATCACGGCGGTGACGGATTCGGGCGGCTTCTTCATCTTCCTGGGATTGGCTACACTGATCCTGATCCGCTGACCGGCGGGCGCGACAAGGCGGCCGTCACGGAATATTCTGCGTTTGGCCTTGTTTGCCCCCTCGCAAGTCACCCGCACCCGTCAAGGAGCCTTCCAATGATCCGTAAATTCTCGCCGCTGCTCGCCGCCGCCCTCTTCGCCTTCGCCGTTTCCGCCGGCGCCCAGGAGCCTGCCAAGGCCGCCGCGGACGGCACGCTGGTGGACGCCAAGGGCATGACGCTCTACACGTTCGACCGCGACGCCGGCGGCAAGAGCGCCTGCAACGGCCCCTGCGCCACCAACTGGCCGCCGCTGATGGCCGCGGCCGATGCCAAGCCGATGGGCGACTGGACCATCGTCACCCGTGACGACGGCAGCAAGATGTGGGCGTACAAGGGCAAGCCCATGTACACCTGGGCCAAGGACACGAAGCCGGGCGACAAGACCGGCGACGGCGTCAACAGCGTTTGGCACACCGCCACGAAGTAACGGCAAAACTCGCGCGGCGGCGGCCTCGCGGCCGTCCCGCCACGCGCGCCGCATGATCGCTGCACCCGGCATCGACGCACCGCTGCCGCAGCCCGACCTTCTGGCCGCGCTGCCGCGATTGCGACGCTACGCCCGTGTCCTTACCGGCGACGTCCATCGCGCCGATGATCTCGTCCAGGAGACGCTTGCCCGCGCGTGGGAAAAGCGCCGGCTGTGGACCGCCGGCACCGACCTTCGCGCATGGCTCTTCACCGTGATGCACAACGTTTTCGTCAACCAGCGCGTCACCGCGCGGCATGAAGCTCGCAACGTCTCGCTCGATGCCGAAGGCGAGGGCGGCGAGGCATGGCACATCCCGGTCCGCCCGGCGCAATACGCGCGCGTCGAGTTGATGGAGCTGATCCAGCACGTCGGGCGCCTGCCCGTCGACCAGCGCGAGGTGTTGCTGCTCGCCGTGGTGGAGGAATTGCGCTACGAGGAGATCGCACTGGCGCTGGCCATTCCCATCGGCACCGTGATGTCGCGGCTGTCGCGGGCGCGCGAAAAACTGCGGGTTGCCTTTGCCGATGCGCCGGGTGCCGGCGCGCCGCTGCGGGTGGTGCGATGAACGCGCTGCCCATCACCGAGGCCGACGTGCATGCCTATGTCGACGGCAAGCTCGCCGAGTCGCGCGTGCCCGCGATCGAAGCGGCCGCCGCGCACGATCCGGTGCTGGCCGCCCGCATCGCCGCCGCCCAGCGCCACAACACGCAGTTGCGCGATGCGTTCGACAGCTGGCTCGACGAGCCGATGCCCGAGCGCCTGATTGCCGCTACTGCGGCGCCGGTTGCCCGATCGACCGTCAGCCTCGGCAGGAGTGCGCGCGCCGTCTTCGCCGCCGCGGCCGTGCTGGTGCTGGGCGTGGGCATCGGCTGGTATGGCCGCGACGTCACGTTGCAGCGTGCGGGCACGCCCACCACGTTCACCCGCGAAGCCGCGCTTACGCACGCGCTGTATGCGTCCGATGTCAACCGTCCGGTGGAGATCTGGGCCGCCGAAGAGGCGCGCCTCGTGCGCTGGCTGTCGCGGCGGCTGGGCTTCGCCGTGCATGCGCCCGATCTCAATGGCGTGGGCTTCTCGCTGGTCGGCGGCCGGCTCGTGGCCGGCAACGAGATGCCGGCGGCGCTCTTCGTCTACGAAAACCCCGACAAGCAGCGGCTCACGCTGCAGGTGCGCAAGCAGACGGCGCATACCGGCGAGGTGGCGTTCCGCTACGCGCTCGAGGACGGCGTGGGCGTCTACTACTGGGTCGAGGACGACTGCACGTATGCGCTGTCGGGCAACCTCGATCGCACGCAACTGCTCACCATCGGCCGCGTGGTCTACGGCCAGCTGGCCGCGTTCGACGCCGCGCCGAAGAAGTAGCGGCCGGCGGTCCCGCGCGCGGCGCGGTGGCACCGGTCATCCTGATCTACGTTCCGGCCGCCATTGGGCGTATTCGCAGCGGCAGTGTCAGGGGGCACGCCCGGACGATGGCGATCCTGTGCTTCTCCCAAACGGGTCCGGGTTTCATTGCGCTGGCCGTAGCACGGACGGCACGCTTATAATCTGCCGCATAATACTTTTAACGTGGGCCACATCTCCGGGGAGGGAGCATGTCTATCAAAAATCTGTTGCTCGTCGTCGCATTCGCAGCGCTCGCAGGTTGCACTTCCGCGCCAATACGCAATGTCAGCGATGCGCCCGTGGTAACCGGTAGCGGCAAGGCGGTGACGGCCGACCAGGTTCGCACCGCGATCCTCGGGGCGGGCAAAGGCCTCGGTTGGTCGATGACGCAGGCGGATCCTGGACTAGTCGTCGGTCGCATCACGTTGCGCGGGCATACAGCGATGATCGATG
>JANNYI010000265.1:0-1270 GCA_031410015.1 Betaproteobacteria bacterium
GCAAGGTGCGCGCGCTCGCGGTGACCACGAAGAAGCGCACGGACTTTCTGCCCGGAATGCCGACCCTGGACGAGTCCGGCCTGAAGGGGTTCGACATGACGACCTGGTGGGGGATCATGGCGCCCGCGAAAACCCCGCCGGAGGTGGTGTCGCGCCTGTCGGCGGAAATCCTCAAGGCGCTCGACGCGCCGGACACCCGGGAGCGGCTGCGCACGATGGGGTCGGAAACCCCCTCGGTGCGTTCGCCCGAGGCCTTCACCGCGTTCGTGGAGTCCGAAAAAGCGCTCTATGCCAAGCTGGTGAAAGTGTCCGGGGCGAAGCCGGACTGATTAGTTTATATCAGAATTATTATTTAAACTGTCCGGAGACCCGCTACCGGACTGGTTTTTATGAAGTAAATCCACGGAATTCAGAGTGCCGCGATGGTCTGCACTTCCACCAGGAAGGGCTCCTGCACCAGCCGGTCGACGATCAGCAGCGTGTTCGGCGGGTACTTCCCGTCGGCAAACATCTTCGGGAATTCGCGCAGCCGCCAGGCCATGAATTTCGGGATGTCCTGCGAATGCACGAGGTAGGTCGTGAATTGCGCGACGTTGCCCCAGCCGGCGCCGGCCGACTTGAGCGCGGCCTCGATGCTGCGAAAAACGCCGCTGCACTGCGTATCGAAATCGTCGCCCGGCGCGAGCATGCCGGCGATGTAGAGGGTCTCGGCCGCCTTGACGCGCGCGACGTGCGAGTACTGGCCAAGCGGCGCGCCGAGCGCCTCGGGGTTGTAGATGCGGATGTCTGCCATTTTAGTTCGCTTCCTTTGCTTGTTTCAGGTGCCCTGCGGGCCGCGCGCCGCGATCTGCGCCCGGATCGTCGAGGTGAGCGAGTTGCGCTCGACCGGTTTCACCAGGTAGCCGGTCGCCCCGGCCTGCATGCAGCGCGCGATGGTCTCCGGCTCGGAGAGCACCGACACGATGATGATCGGCGTGGCAATGTTCGGGGAGTTGGCGCGCAAGGCCTTCAGCACGCCGAAGCCGCCGATGCCGGGCATCATCAGGTCGAGCAGGATCGCGTCGTAGGCGTAGCTGACGCCCAGGCGCACCGCTTGCTCGCAGGTGCCGGCGAGCGTGACCTCCACGTCCATGTCGTTGGTGAGGATGCGGGCAAGCAGCAGCCGGGTCGACTCCTCGTCGTCGACGATCATCAGGCGGTGGCGCGGAGGCTGGTCGATGCTGCTCATGGCCCGAGGCGCCGCGCGAGGTCGGGGAAGTCGTCGGCATTG